>URZJ01000058.1 GCA_900552395.1 uncultured Collinsella sp.
TACCGACATTCCCGCCGTCATGGCTATCTATGACGCGGCCCGCGCCTTTATGCGCGCGCATGGCAACGCCACGCAGTGGCCCGAGGGCACGCCTTCGGCCGAGCAGCTGGCTGCCGATATTGCCGCTGGTGGCAGTTACGTGTGCGAAGTCGACGGCCGCGTGGTGGCGACGTTTGCCTTTTTACCGGGTCCGGACGAGTGCTATGACGTGATTGAGGACGGTCAATGGCGCAGCGACACTCCGTATGCCGTGCTGCATCGCGTGGCATCCGACGGCACCGTGCACGGTATCGCGGCGGCGATGTTTGCCTTTGCCAAGGAATGCGCCGACCATCTGCGTATTGACACGCACGAGGACAACTTGCCCATGCAGGGCGCCATCGCCAAGGCGGGGTTCGAGCGTGTCGGTATCGTCTATGTGTCCGACGGCACGGCGCGTGTCGCGTTTGATTGGCTGCGCGAGGCGTAGGAGCCAAGGCACGTATCATCACCCAGCTCAAATAAAAAATGGCCCCGAGTGGGGCCATTTTTGGTAAAACGCGTCGTTGTGGGACTCGCATTGTTACCGCCCCAGATGAACCCGGGCAGACAAAAAGGGGAGGTGCCGGCTTTCGCAAGGCGCGAACCTACGAAAATCGCCGCGCGGCAACGCGGGGCGATGAGCTCGGTCGGGGGATAGGGCCCGCTTCGCCCACCGGCCCGTAAATTGTATCATCCAGTGTGGAGCGTGAACGCCCGTTGCCGCGTGCGATGGGCTTGCAATAAGAGGAGAGCCATGTCGAAGCAAGCGGTCGTTGGAATCTTGGCGCATGTCGATGCCGGCAAGACCACGTTGGCCGAGGCCATGCTGTTCAACGCGGGCCGCATTCGCAAGCGTGGCCGCGTGGACGATGGCGATTCGCATCTGGACACTAACACGATCGAGCGCGAGCGCGGCATCACGATTTTCTCGTCGCAGGCCGTGCTCGACCACGGCGATACCCACGTCATGCTCGTGGATGCTCCCGGCCATGTCGATTTTTCTGCCGAGGCGGAGCGCACACTGCGTGCCCTGGACTACGCGATTCTGGTGGTGGGCGCCAACGATGGCGTGCAGGGGCACACCGAAACCCTGTGGCGCCTGCTTGCACGCTATGACATCCCGACGTTCATCTTCATCAACAAGATCGATTTGGAGAATCCCGGCCGCGATGTTTTGCTGGCACAACTCGGGCAGCGTCTTTCCGAGGGCTGCCTGGATGCCAACGAGCTGCTGGCGGGCGGCGCCGTTCAGGAGGACGCTGCTGCGTTGGACGAAGCGGCGCTCGAGGAGTTTCTTGAAGCGGGTGAGCTTTCTGTCGCAACGCTGTCGCGCATGGTTGCCGAGCGCAAGCTCTTTCCCTGCTTTGCCGGCTCGGCGCTCAAGGACCAAGGCGTTGACGAGCTACTGGATGGTATATGCGCGCTGATGCGTGAGCAGGCGTGGCTCCCGGAGTTTGCCGCGCGCGTCTATCGTGTCAGCCGCGGGGATCGTGGCGAGCGCTTGGCTTGGGTTAAAGTGACCGGCGGCACGCTGCGCGCAAAACAGATGATCAGCGGGCATTCTAGTGCCGAGGCGTGGGAACAGAAGGTCGATCAGGTACGCATCTATAACGGCGAGAAGTATGAGCTTGCCCAAGAAGTTGCTGCTGGCGGTATTTGCGCCGTGACGGGTCTTGCGCACGTTCGCCCAGGGGACGCCCTGGGCGCGGAGTCCGCGGGCGATGCGCCCGTCATTGCGCCAGTCCTCACCTATACGGTGCTGCCGGGCGAACACGACGCCCATACGGTGTTCAAAGCATTGACTGAGTTGGCGGACGAAGATCCCATGCTCGGCGTAAGCTGGAATACGCATCTTGAGCAGATTCACCTGCAGTTGATGGGCGCCGTGCAGCTCGAGGTCGTGCAGCGCGTGCTGGCCGATCGTTTTGGCCTTGCGGTCGAGTTTGAGCCCGGCGGCATTCTCTATAAGGAGACGATCTCGCAGCCGGTCGAGGGTGTGGGCCACTTTGAGCCGCTGCGCCACTATGCCGAGGTGCATCTGCGCCTGGAGCCGTTGCCAGCAGGTTCGGGCGTGCAGTTTGGCACCGTGACCTCGACCGACGAGCTCGATCTTAACTGGCAGCGTCTGGCACTCACCAACGCCATGGAGCGCGACCACCTGGGCGTGCTGACCGGCTCGCCCATCACCGATGTGCGCATTACGCTTACGGGCGGCCGCGCGCATGCCAAACACCCCGAGGGCGGCGATTTTCGCCAGGCCACGTACCGCGCGATTCGCCAGGGTTTGATGCGGGCGCGCGAGGCCGGCGCAGACGTGTTGCTGGAGCCGTGGTACCACTTTGAGCTCGAGGTGCCGGGGGAGTGCGTGGGCCGGGCGCTCTCGGATGCCACGCGCATGGGTGCCGAGTACGAGCCGCCGGCAATGGCGGGCGAGAGGGCGAAGCTTGTGGGTCGCGTGCCGGCATCCGAGGTGCAGGATTATGCGCTGGAGGTAGCTGCCTACACGAGCGGTCGCGGACATCTGTACCTGGAGTTCGCCGGTTATGCGGCTTGCCATGATGCCGAGCGCGTCATCGAGGCGGCCGCCTATGAGCCCGAGGCCGATCTGCCCAACACGCCCGACTCGGTCTTTTGCGCCCACGGCGCCGGCTACACGGTCAAATGGTACGACGTGCCCGCCGCGGCGCACGTAAAGGTCGATCCCGCCACCTTCCGCCCCTGGCGAGCAGCCGACGCCGAGTTTTTCGGCCACATGTGACAAAGGGGCAGCCCCTTTGTCACATGCTATTGGTATAACTCGGTACAAGTTGGTATAACTATTACCAGGGTTTGCCAATCCGAGGAGGCCGACATGAATCCAAATCCCTTTAAGCCAACGGCAGGCAAGCGGCCTCCGATGCTCATCGGTCGCGAGTCGGTCGTCGAAGATTTCGAGGAAGGACTCGACAACGGCGCCGGAGCGCCGGGCAGGCTCATGCTCATTACGGGAAACCGCGGCTGCGGCAAGACGGTTCTCCTGCGGGAGCTGCAACGTCTAGCCAATGAGCGCGGATGGGCGGTTGTCTCCGATTCCGCTTCGCTTGGCTTATGCGATCGCCTGGCCGACGCGCTTCGCTCGAATAAACCCGTTGTGACGTCAATGGAGTTTGGGCCGTCGTTTGGTCGGATGTCGGTCGAGGCGGCTCGGGCAAAGGGCCAGACGCTACGGGGGCTGGTCAACGAGCGCCTCAAGAAGCTCGGTCCAGGCAAGGGCATACTGTTTGCGATTGACGAGGCACAATCTGCGTCTATCGAGGAACTGGCGGCTCTTGCCGTTCTCTATCAGCAGGTGCTCGGAGATCAGGATGCCACGGGCTTGTCCGATAGCGACCAGCGCGGTCTTGCGCTGGTGTTCGCCGGCTTACCCAGTATGGTAGACGATTTGCTCGAAGAGCCGAGCGTGACGTTTTTGCGGCGTGCCCAGCAGCGTACGCTGGGGGCGATATCTTTGCCCAAGGTGCGCGATTCATATATCCAGACGGTTAAAGACGCTGGCCTTTGCGTTGACGCGGAGACGGCGGACCTTGCGGCACACAAGAGCATGGGGCATCCCTATATGGTTCAGCTGGTGGGATATTACATGTGGCGCTCTGCTGTCCGGCGCAACTCGCGAGTCATTGAAAGACGCGATGTCGAGGGTGGCCATGCGGATGCCGTCTCCGAGTTCTACGAAGCGGTCGATGCGCCCCTGTATTACGGGCTGCGCAGTCCACAGCGCCTTTTTATCGAGGCCATGGCTACTGACGAGGGTAAGCCGACGCGCATGGCGGATATCATTGAGCGCTGCGATCGCACTCAGAGCTGGGCGAGTAAATATCGCGCAAGCCTGATTCGCGAGCGCGTCATCGAGGCCGCCGGATACGGCCTTGTGCGGTTTACCGTGCCCATGCTGGGCGAGTATATCCGCGATTGCATTATATGGCACGAGTAATGTGACAAGGGGCAGTCCCTTTGTCACATCGATGTTTGAGAGAGGTCAAAACATGGTGATTCATACCGAGCGTTTGACGCTTCGTCCGTGGCGCGAGACGGATGCGGAGAGCCTGTTTGCATATGCGAGCGACCCGGATGTGGGGCCGGCTGCGGGCTGGCCGCCACATCGAAATGTTGAGGAGAGCAGAGAGATCATTCGAACGGTCTTTACGGCGCCCCATACCTTTGCCGTTTGCCTGGCTGCGACAGACGAGCCTGTGGGCAGCATCGGGCTTATGCCGCCTCGTTGCGAGTCGAGCGATCGGAGCGCTGAACTCGAACTCGAGGTGGGGTATTGGGTTGCCAAGCCGTTCTGGGGCCGGGGCTTTGCTCCCGAGGCAGTGCGAGCCATGCAGCGCTATGCGTTCGAAACGCTTGGCTGCAAGGCGCTTTGGTGCGGATACTACGAGGGCAATAACAAGTCGTTACGCGTTCAGCAAAAGTGTGGATTCGTGCCGCATCACGTTGAGCGCGACGTGCCCTGCGAGCTTATGGGCGATGTGCGTACCGAGTGCTTTACGTATTTGACCTGCGAAGACTGGCGCAGACAGACAATGTGACAAAGGGACAGTCCCTTTGTCACATTCGATCAACAGGGAGGAAAGCGATGGCGGTGTCGCAACAACCAAGCGCTATCGAGGTGCGTGGCGCGCGTGTCCATAACCTTAAGGACATCGATATCGATATTCCGCTGGGAAAGCTGGTGGGTATTGCCGGCGTGTCGGGCTCGGGCAAGAGCTCGCTGGCGCTGGGTGTTTTGTATGCCGAGGGCTCGCGCCGTTACCTGGAGGCGCTCAGCACCTATACCCGCCGACGGCTCACCCAGGCCGAGCACGCTCAGGTGGATGAAGTGCTGCACGTGCCGGCGGCACTCGCGTTGCATCAGCGTCCCAGTGTGCCGGGCGTGCGCTCGACCTTTGGCACCATGACCGAGCTCAACAATAGCCTGCGTCTGCTCTTTAGCCGCTGCGCCCATCACGTGTGCCCGCATTGTGGGGCGCGTGTGGAGCCGAGCCTTAACGTGGCTGCGGGCCTGTCGCTCACGTGCCCCGCATGCGGTCACGAGTTCTACGCGCCGGGCGCCGAGGACCTTGCCTTTAACAGCGGCGGCGCGTGTCCTACCTGCGGCGGTACCGGCGTCATGCGCGAGGTGGACGAGGCGAGTCTGGTGCCCGACGAGTCAAAGACCATCAACGAGGGCGCGGTGCTTCCCTGGGGCACGCTCATGTGGGATCTGATGAAGCAGGTGGCTGGCGAGATGGGTGTGCGTACCGATGTGCCGTTTAACCAGCTCACACCTCAAGAGCGCGACATCGTGTTCCATGGTCCGGCGGTTAAGAAGCATATTCTCTACGTTCCCAAAAACGGCGAGGGCGCCACGCCGCTCGACTTCACCTATTACAACGCCGTCTATACGGTCGAGAATGCGCTCGCCAAGGTTAAGGACGATAAGGGACTAAAGCGCGTGGCTCGCTTTTTGCGCGAGGGCCCGTGCCGTGACTGCGGCGGCACGCGTCTCTCCGAGGTTGCGCGCCAGCCCCAGGTGCGCGGTATCAATCTGGCGCAGGCCGCGGCCATGACGCTTGGCGATGCGATTGAGTGGGTGCGCGGGGTGCCCGCATCCTTGTCGGCCGAGATGCAGCCCATGGCGACGGATATCTGCGATTCGTTTTTGGGCGCGGCCCGTCGTCTGGTCGACCTGGGCCTCGATTACCTTTCACTCGATCGCGCAGGTGCCACGCTCTCCACGGGTGAGCGCCAGCGCGTGCAGCTCGCCCGCGTGGTGCGCAACCGATCGACGGGCGTGCTCTATGTGCTGGACGAGCCCTCGATCGGCTTGCATCCTGCCAATGTCGACGGCCTGGTGGGCGTAATGCGCGATCTGGTGGATGACGGCAACACCGTGGTCGTTGTCGACCACGACACGCGCGTATTGGCGGAAGCCGATTATCTGGTCGAGATGGGCCCCGTTGCCGGAGCGGGCGGCGGTAATGTGATCGCCGCCGGTACGGTGGATGAGGTCGAGCAATCGCAGGACAGCCGCATCGCCCCGTTTTTGCGCTCGGAGCCCAAGCGCTTGCGGCCGCAGGTGGCTGATGACGAAATGTTCGACCGGGGCCATATCCGCATGGCGACCGATGCCATCCATACCGTCAAACCGCTCGAAGTCGATATCCCGCGCGGTCGCTTGGTCGCGGTGACGGGCGTTTCGGGTTCGGGTAAGACGACGTTGGTGCTCGAGACGCTCATCCCGGCGCTCAAGGCTCAGGCAACTGGTGAGCGCCTGCCAAGCCATGTGCGCTGGATCGACGCCGAGGGCATCGCACGCGCCAACCTGATTGACGCCACGCCCATCGGCGCCAACGTGCGCTCGACGGTGGCGACTTATGCCGACATCCATGACGAGCTGCGTCGCGCCTTCGCCCGTACGCCCGAGGCCAAGGCAGCCGGCTACAAGGCGGGCGCATTTAGCTACAACACCGGCGCCTTGCGCTGCCCTACGTGCGATGGCACGGGTTCGATATCGCTCGACGTGCAGTTTTTGCCCGATGTCGAGATCGTCTGCCCGTCATGTCGCGGCTCACGCTATGCAGACGCGGCCTCGCATATCCATCGCGAGGGCAAGGACGGGAGCCTGCTTACGTTGCCGCAGCTCATGGACATGAGTGTGGACGAGGCCATCGACGCCACGGTGGGGCTCAAGAAAGTTCAGGCGCGCTTACAGACCCTGCACGACCTGGGCTTGGGTTATCTCACGCTCGGCGAGCCCACGCCGGCGCTTTCGGGCGGCGAGGCGCAGCGTCTTAAGCTCGCGAGCGAGATGGGCCGCGTGCAGGATGATGCCGTATTCGTGTTCGACGAACCCACAATTGGCCTGCACCCGCTCGATGTTCAGGTGCTGCTGAGTGTGTTCGACGGCCTCGTTGCCAAGGGTGCCACAGTCGTCGTGATCGAGCACGACCTCGACCTTATCCGTAACGCCGATTACGTAATCGACATGGGCCCAGGTGGTGGCGAAGCAGGCGGGCAAATCGTCTGCTTCGGCACGCCAGCCGATATCGCGGCCTGCCCCAAGAGCATTACCGGCCGTTACCTCTAACCGAATGTGACAAAGGGACAGTCCCTTTGTCACATCCGATGCCTATTTCACGCATTGAACGGCGAGATAGTCGCGGAAGAACGGTAATTCAAAAGCGACGATTCCGCGCCCGCGTTCTCCAATGATGCCGGCGTCTATCATGCGGCGTCGGTAGCGGGAGACCTGTTGCGGCGAACGCTTAAGGCGCTCGACAAGGTCAGCGGTGGTGGACTCTTCCTCGTCATCGAGCATGGCGATGAGAAATCGCTTGTCCTCTGCAGTGAGTTCCCGATAGGTCGCCGCGAGGATCCGGTCGTCCATTTCATCGCGTGCGATTTTGATTCCCTGGTCAAAGTCGCGAGATGATATTTCCCTCGAGTTGCTCGTGAGATCCCAGGCGCGGTAACCCACAAGCTGCAAAAGGAAGGGAAAGCCAGAAATCGAGCGAACGGCCTTATCGATTCCCTCGGCATCTGCCAAGCGGTCGTTTTCCTGGATCGTTCGGATCAAGGCCTCACGCACATCGTAGTCGGCGATACGCCCCAGATGATATTGCTGGGCGCGGCGAAGGAACGAGACCGTCTTGTGGTTCAGCAACGTCGAGACGTTGTTGGGAAGTCCCGCCATGAGTAGGGCGACGCGTTTCCCATCGGTCACAAAGTGCTGATACGTGGCTGCGAGCTGGATCATCTCGTCGAGCGTCGGGTCGACCTCATCAACCGTGACGAGCAGACCGGTGCCCGTTTCGTTGAGCTGGTCGATGATGTCGCTCATGCGATACCGCCAAGTCGAGGCATCGTGAACGCGATTGACCTCGATACTGCCGAGCGGCGCGATTCCGAGACCGGTGACTTCGAAGTTGTTAGACGGGTCGATGAGATGGCCTGCAGCACGTTTCGCCCCGAGCTCGATTTCCTCAAGCATTCCCGAGAGCGCGGTCGTCTTTACCGCTATCCATCCGTGGGATTCCGCTCTTGTCGCGAGCGATGACATGAGTGCGGTTTTACCGGTTCCACGCGCGCCTGAGAAGATCGAGGTCAATTCCGGGCGTCTGCGCTGGCTCAAGAAGGCACGGTCCAAATCCCGAATAATCTGTTGTCTGCCGGCGAGATGGGCAGGAACCTCACCAAAACTGGGGGTAAACGGGTTCTCGAGATATTCCACAAGGCTCTCCTTTCACATCGCCGTTTAACTTCATTTTATTCTAGTAAATTCTGATTAAAAACGATGGCTCATTATTTGGTGCATCAATGTGACAAAGGGACTGTCCCTTTGTCACATTGATGGAAAGCCTGTCTGGCGCAGGGCCTCGTAGAGGACGATGGCGGCGCTGTTGGAGAGGTTGAGGGCGCTGATGCGGTAGTCGTCCGGGTCGACGAAGTTGCCGCAGATATCCTGCCGAAGGATGGCCTCGTGGCTGCCCTCGGTATGCCCGAGCGATTCCTCGTGGGCTTCCCAGGCCTCGGCGTTATCGAGTGAGTCGCAATCGCGCAGCATGGGGATGCGCTCGCAGCACTCAGGCGCCGCGGCGAGCAGCTCCTCGGGAATCCCCGAGCTCTCGCTGCCAAAGACCAAAAAGTCGCCGTCGCGGTAGGTGCTTTGCGCATAGGTGCGGCGTGCCTTTTTGGTCAGCAGATGCAGGCGCTCGTCGGCGGGGGAGAGATCGTTGCGCGCCAGGAAATCCTCCCAGCCGGCATACGTTGTCACGTCCAAGTTTTGCCAGTAGCCCAGGCCGGCGCGGCGCACCGTCTTGTCGTCGAGCGAAAAGCCCAACGGCTCCACCAGATGCAGGCGGGCGCCGGTGACCACGCAGGTACGGCCGATGTTGCCCGTATTGGCCGGAATCTCGGGCGCGTACAGCACGATATTGAACATGAATCTCCTTGGCATAGAACGAAAAACCACCACGAAGGGGACAGGCGCCTTCGTGGTGGTTTTGGCGGTTACGTGGGCGGAAAAAATGCCCGCTTCGATAAACCTAGGCGCGGTGCCAGTCGGTCAGGCAGGCATCGAGGTCGGCGATGAGCGCATCCTTGTCCATGTGACGGCCGATGATGCACAGGCTCGTCATGCGGTCGCCCGTCTCGTCGTCCCAAATCTGCATGATCTCGGGGTTCTCGTCGATGATCTTCTGCTTCTCGCCCTCGGGCGCGGAGTCAACGAACAGACCGTTCTCCATCAGGCGCATCTGGTGGCCAGCCTGCTCGAACATGTAGCACATGTCCGGATCGCCGGTCTGCCACAGCGGACCCTTGACGCGGATGACCTCGTCAGGCCACTCCTGCTCAACAAAATCGGTGAACTTCTGCAGGTCAAACGGTTTGCGGCGCGAGTACACAAAGGTCTCGATGTCGTACTCGAGCACCTCGGGGTCGTCGTGCTCCTCGGGATGCTCCATGGCCTCAATCCAGGCGGCGGAGTTGTAGGCGCGCATAAAGTCGAAGCGGTCGGTGTCGAGCAGCTCCTCCATGGGGACTTCGCCGTTTTGGGCCTCGACAATCACGGCGTCCTTCTGCAGACTGCGCA
>URZJ01000059.1 GCA_900552395.1 uncultured Collinsella sp.
GAGAGAGGAACACTATGGCAGAGCAGCAGCTTATCGGAGCGCTCGAGGCCGGCGGCACCAAGATGGTCTGCGCCACGGGCTATGCAGACGGTATGGTCCTGGAGTGCGAGCAGATCGCGACCACGACCCCGCAGGAGACCGTCGAGGCCGTCAACGCATGGTTTGCAAACAAGGGCATCGCCGCACTGGGCATCGGAGCTTTTGGCCCCACCGCAGTCAACCCCGCCTCGCCCCAGTACGGCAAGATCTTGGAGACCCCCAAGACGGCATGGCGCTACTTTGACCTGCTGGGCACCATTCAAAACGAGCTCGACATTCCCTGCGGCTACGACACCGACGTCAACGTCGCCTGCCTGGGCGAGGTCACCTTTGGTTGCGCCCAGGGCCTCACTGACGTGGCGTATCTGACCATCGGCACCGGCGTGGGCGCCGGCGTGCTTTCGGGCGGCCAGCTCGTGCACGGCATGATGCACCCCGAGGCCGGTCACATCCTGGTCACGCGCGACCCGCGCGACACCATTGGCGAGCACAGCGGCTGCCCCTTCCACGACAACTGCCTCGAGGGCCTCATCGCCGGCCCCGGCGTTAAAAAGCGCTGGGGTGGCAAGAGCGCCGGAGAGATGGCCGATGACCCGGAGGCCATGGACCTGCTCGCCGGCTATCTTGCGCAGGCGCTCATGACCTACATCCTGTGCTACGCACCGCAGAAGATCGTCATCGGTGGCGGCGTGGCCGACCACACCCCCATCGCGCCGCTCGCACGCAAGAAGTGCGCCGAGATGCTCAACGGCTACATCGTCACGCCCGAGATGGCCGACATCGATAGCTACATCGTCAACAACAGCCTCGAGGGCAAGCAGGGCATCATGGGCTGCCTGGCCCTAGGCGCACAGGCGCTTCAGTAACAGACGCACCCACAGGGCGTGGCGCACCCGGCAAATCCGACCTATGGAACGACGCCGCCACACCTCATATAAGCCCTCCAATAAAAAAGGCCGCCTAGGACCAAACAATGCGTCCTTAGGCGGCCTTTTTGGCGCACATCAGCGACCGTAAGAGATATCGGAGCACAACGCCCGTTGCCGCTCCACAGCAGTCGATCATCACATCAGTGATCATGCCGGCGCGTCCCGGCACAAAGAGCTGAATCGTCTCGTCGATCGAGGGAATCAGCAGCAGGAACACTGCCGTGGGCAGCAGCACGTCAAAGGTGCGTCGGCCCTCAAAATCAAAGGCGTGCGTTGCCAGGATGCCGAGCACCAAATACTCGGTAAAATGCGCGCACTTACGAACAACAAAGTTGGTCACCCATTCATATGGAAGTCCCACGCCGTGCAGAAAACCGCGGATAGCTTCCATGACCGTTAGGCTCAGTGAGCCCGACCCCGAGCCGGGAACCAGCGAATTGCCCCAGATCAAGAGCGCCATCAGGCAGGTTACGACCGCCCATTTTGATCTTAACCATGCAGAAGTTATGCCTCCGCACGGAGCGGCGCGAAGCTGGCGGTACCGCCCTCGATAACGCTCAGATAAGCACGGCCCGTACGCTTGGCGGTAGAGGACTGAAGACGCTCGATCTCTTCCTCGAGGATCTGATTGACGCGCTCGTGACGACGATTTTCCATAATGCCGGCGGCAATAGCCTCGGCCCGCTCGATGCTCTCACGCGAGATACGGGCAGTATCCTCGGGGAACACAGCGCTGTGACGGCCGACATAGGCGGGGGCAGCAGGCTGAGGGGCAGCGACGGGAGCGGGGGCTGAAACAGGAGCAGGCTCGTCAATCTCATCCAGAATCGCGGTGGCGGCGGCCCACATACCCTCGTGGCCCGAGTAATCGGCCATGGGGACATCAACCTCGAGCGAGGCGTCCGGAAGGTCGCCGGTGTCGATGCGATCTTGGGCATCAATCGATGCGGTGATGGCTGCAGGCTCATCGAGGTCATCGAGATCGATGCCCGCGGCACCGGAGATGATAGGCATGCTGGCGAGGTTTGCATTGTACGGCGCAGCCTCAGCCGCCTGCTGCTGGGCAGGAGCGCCCCAAAGCGAGCTTTCGGCGGCACGGCGGGCGGCAACAGCCTCCTCGTCCGCGGTCATGGCTTCATCAACGTACGAATTATCGGCAGAAGCGTTCGCGTCCGCCGAGGTAGCGCTGTAGGCGTTATTGACCGCCGCATTGGCAACGAGTGCCACGAAAGCCGCCGTGCTGCCCGCAGGGGCGGCCTGGGAGCCCGACACGGCGCGTGCCGCGGCGGCGATATCATCGCGATTGAAGGAGCCGGTCTGCCCGCCGTTGGTGAGCTCGTCGATGGCGACTTGATAGACGTCGCGCGAGCGTGCAGGGTCGCAGCTCACCGGCGAATCGTCGTCGAGCATGCTGTCGATCATGGACCAAGCCTCGGCCTCGTCCATAGCATCTGCGGCTCGAGCGATGGTAGGGACACCATCATCGACATGACGGCGCTGGAACGCACCAGTCAGGCCGGAAAGGAGTGCCGAGGTAGACTGCTCCGACTGAGCCTGAGAAGCAGAAGCCGCAGCGTACGGAATCGCATCCTGCTGCTGAGCTGGAATCGAGGCGGTCTTGAACTCGCTTTGATGCTGATTGAGATTGGCGGCACCGCCCATGGCATCGGGCTGGAACAGACGCTCTTCACGCTGCGCACGATACTCGGAGATACCCAGCGAGGCGGCATAGATACCCACGCCCGCCACCGCGCCCACGGCGAAGGGAACTGCACCCGCCACGACCGTCTCGTTCACCGACGAAAACGGCAGCGTCGCGGCATACATAACCACGGGAGCGGCAAGGCCGATCCCGCACGAAAGTCCGGCAAGGACTGCTCGTTGTGTTGCATCAGAAGAAGCCATGAGCTCTCCCCATCTTCCAGCACCCAAATCGCATCATTCAGTTGGCTGCGCGAGAGAAGATGAAGCGGGGCTATGCCCCAAAGCAACGGTATATGGTTCGTTTCATCTGCGTTTTCCGTCGCGAAGCTTAAAAGTTATTATGCGAAACCGTCCTGTCGATTGCAAGTGACGATGTCGGATTGAAACGGGAAACCTGCTGCTCGTCGGTCTTACGGTCAAAAATAAGCGCGGAGCGGCGCTATGGAAAAGGGCCGAGGCTCAAAGCCCCGACCCTTTCTCGCATTGATGACTATCGCTGCCCGTGGATGACAACCTAGAACGTCTGCTCGTAGTCGCTGTGTTTTTTGGCCGAACGCACCAGGAACTCCTGATTGGTGTTGGTGCCCTTAAGACCCTTGATAAACGATGCGGCTGCGCGCTCGGTGTTGTTCATGCCGGCAAGAATGCGACGCAGACCAAAGACAAACGGACGCATCTGCTCGTCGACCAACAGGTCCTCGTTACGCGTACCGGAGGCAACGGGGTCGATAGCCGGGAAGATGCGGCGGTCGGCCAGGTCGCGGTCGAGCTTAAGCTCCATGTTGCCGGTGCCCTTGAACTCCTCAAAGATGACTTCGTCCATCTTGGAACCGGTGTCGATGAGGGCAGAGGCCAGGATGGTAAGCGAGCCACCGTTCTCGATATTGCGGGCTGCACCCAGGAAGCGCTTGGGCGGATAGAGGGCCGCCGAATCGACGCCGCCCGAAAGGATGCGGCCCGAGGCGGGCGCCGCCAAGTTGTAGGCGCGGGCGAGGCGCGTGATGGAGTCGAGCACCACCACGACGTCGCCACCCAGCTCTACGATGCGCTTGGCGCGCTCGATGACGAGCTCTGCCATGCGGGTGTGGTTGTCGGCGGGCATATCGAAGGTCGACGCCACAACCTCGCCCTTGATGGAACGCTGCATATCGGTGACCTCTTCGGGGCGCTCGTCGACGAGCAGGCAGATGAGGTGCACCTCGGGGTTGTTAATCGAGATAGACTGGCAGATCTTCTTGAGGATCGTGGTCTTGCCGGCCTTGGGCGGGGACACGATCAGGCCGCGCTGGCCCTTGCCGATCGGTGACACGATGTCGATGGCGCGGCCGGTAATAGAGTCCTTGCCGTGCTCCATGCGCAGCGGCTCGTTGGGATAGACCGGGGTGAGGTCGCCGAACTTGGGACGGTTGCGAATCTGCTCGGGGTCCAGACCGTTGACGGTCGTGATTTTGGCGAGGCCGGCGCGCTTGTCGCCGCCGCGCGAAGGACGCAGCGAGCCCTCGATGACGTCGCCCGTGCGCAGGCGCGCGGAGCGGATGAGGTAGGCGGGCACGAAGGCGTCGTCGTTGGACTTCATGTAGCCATGGGCGTGGATGATGCCGGAGCTGTCCGGGCGAATCTGCAGAATGCCCTTGATGTCGCGGAAGCCCTCGGCCTTCGCAGCGGTGACGTAGATTTCCTCGACGAGCTCGGCCTTCTTCTTGCCGGTCGTCTCGATCTCGAACTCCTTAGCCTTCTCGCGCAGCTCAGCGACCTTCATGGCCGCGAGTTCCTCGCGCGAAAGCGTGGGCTCGGTGGGAGCGGCATTACGCTCCTTGTTGCGCTGTTTGCGATCGCGCTGGCGGTTGCGACGGTCGTTGTTGCGGTCGTCCTTACGCTCGTTGCGCTCGTCGTTGCGCTTGTGCTGGCGACGGTTGGGACGAGTGCCGTCTTCGCCCTCAGCGGGGGCGGCACCATCGGTTGCGGCGGTGCCAACATTGGCCGCGGCGGCGTCATTGGCCTCGGCGCCAGAATCAACCTGCGCTTCGACATCCTGCTGCTCGGACGCCTTGGCCTTAACGGACTTCTTACGACCGCGCTTGGGCTTCTCGGACGCAGGCTGTTCGACGTCCTGGGCCTTGGCGACATCAGTCGACGCATCGGCGGTCGTCTCGGCAGAATCCTCGGACGCACCCTTCTTGGCAGCCTTGGCCTTGGACGTGCGCTTAGCAGCAGTACGACGGCTGCGACCGGGACGGACGTCGGCGGGCTCGGCATCGGCGGGAGCGGCCTCGGAAGTCGTAGCATCCTGGACGGGTGCATCGGCAGCGGTTGCAGACTCGGCGGTCGCCGCAGCATCCCGAGCGGCGGCGGCTGCTGCGGCCTTCTCTGCCTCGACAAAGGCCTTGGGCTTGCGACCGCGACGGTGCGGGCGCAAAGCCGGATCGACAACGGGAACTTCGTTGGCCTCGACAGGCGCAGCGGGCTCAACAGGCAATGTTCCCTCCCCTGCCGCGGAACGGACCGAAGCCTCAGTGAGCTCGGGGGCTACCTGTTCCGCAACTTGCTCGGCCTTAGCAGCCGTGCGGCGGCGTGTGCGCGGTGCCGGCTTCTCGGTCGGCAGGTCGGCGGCAGGGGTCTCGATGGCGGCAGGCGTCTCGGGCACAGACGGAGCTGCAAGCTCGGTCAGAGCCGCGGCCTCGCGCTCGGCAGCACGACGGCGGGCGCGCACCACCTGAGCCTCGCTAATCTGCGCCAACGCACGTGCCTGCGCGACCTCATCGGAAATCGGCGCCGAGGAGTCAGCTGCAACGGTGCGCTTGGCGCGCGTCGTGCGCGTGGTACGGCGCTTGGGCTTGGTGACCTCCTCGCCGTCAGCGGCAGGCTTGGCCGTGCGGCGCGCGAGCTTGGGCTTTGCCGGAGCAGCCTCCTCACCAGTTGCAGGCGCAGGCGTCGAAGCAGCCTTAGGCGTCTCGGGAGCCGAGGCTTGCGCGGGCGCCGCGACCTGGTCCGACGCAACCGGTGCAGCGGGAGCGGCCTGCGTCGTCGTTATTTCGTTTTCTTGCTGTTGATCAGACACAGTGTTTGCTCAACTTTCTTTTCAAGCCCTGTGATCACATGCTCCCTGCATAAACCTTCAGGGCGGCTAAACAGTCTAGTTCCGTTCAAAACGACGGACATCATTGATCTGTATCGAGATGATTGCGTCAACTACGCAGCGTTAGTGTAACACAACCGCCGCCACCTGCAACTTAGTCATTGGGGGCGTTCTTAAACGACTAGTCAAAAGGGACACTCTTTGGTCTACCACCCACAAATCAGACTGCCTCCGCCAAAACTATGGCGGTTTACTACGACGAATCGATCAACCGCGACCACTCCGAAACATGTTGAACTAAAACCGCAGGTAGATGCCTTGCGCTTTTTTGCGAAAAGCCGGCGTGGTTGGAAATTCCCAATTCATCGTAGTAAACCGGCATAGTTTCGTATTTCCAGCAGTTCCAAATTCGTCAATACGTCGGCATTTGCGAAAAAAGCCCGACCTCCGTGGGAGATCGGGCTTATAGGGCTCAGTTAAACCAAACCTACACGGTCAAATGACCCGCAGGTTACATCTGCTCGGGCGCGGAAACGCCAACGAGGGTGAGCACCAGGGCGAGCGTCACGCGGACGGCATCGCAAGCGGCCAGACGGGCACGCGAAAGCTCGGGGTCGACGGGACGGCCCTCGCTCGGCAGCACCTGGCAGGCAGCGTAGAAGCTGTGGAAGTCACCGGCGAGTTCCTCGGCAAAGTGGGTCAGACGGAACGGGGCGCGATCGCGAGCACAGCTGGCGATCAGGTCGGTGAGCTCGTTGAGCTTGCGCGAAAGGGCGAGCTCGGTCGGGTCGGTCAGCAGCGAGTAATCGACGTTCTCACCGATGGCCTTGGCGGCAACGGCCTTCATGCCCATCTCGTCGGCCTGCTCGGCGGTAACGTCGGCGGCACGGCGCAGGATGGAGCACACGCGGGCGTGAGCATACTGCACGTAATAGACCGGGTTGGAGTTGTCGCGCTTCTTAACGGCCTCGATGTCGAAGTCGACCATCTGGTTGGAGCTCTTGGAGATGAGCGTGTAGCGAGCGGCATCGGAGCCAACCTCGTCGACGAGCTCCTGAAGGGTCACCATGGTGCCCTTGCGCTTGGACATACGGACGGGCTTGCCGTTACGCAGCAGGTTGACGAGCTGGCCCAGTAGAACCTCGAACTTGCCGGGGTAACCCAGAGCGTCGCAGACGCAGCGGACGCGCTCGATGTAACCGTGGTGGTCGGCGCCCCAGATGTCGATGACGTGGTCGACGCGCTGGAACTTATCCCAGTGATAGGCGACGTCGGAGGCGAAGTAGGTGTACTCGCCGTCGGACTTGATCAGGACGCGGTCCTTGTCGTCGCCCAGATCGGTGGAGCGGAACCACAGGGCGCCGTCCTTGGTGTAGAGGTAGCCCATCTTGTCGAGCTTCTCAAAAGCGCGGTCGACGGCGGAGGTGCCGGCGGTCTCGCCCTCGGTGTCCTTCACATACAGCGAGCGCTCGGAGTACCAACGGTCAAAGTCGCAGTTGACGGCGTGGCAGAGGTCGCGCATGTTGTCGACCATCTTCACGTAGCCGCGCTCACGGAAGCTCTCCATACGCTCCTGCGGATCGGCGTCGACCCACTTGTCGCCGTCGGTGCGCCAGAACTCGGCGGCCTCGTCGATGATGTAGTCGCCGCCGTAAGAGTCCTTGCCCAAGGTCTCGGCAAAGTTGTCCTGATACGGATGGGTCTCGGGGTGCTCGTCGTTCTCGTCGGCAACAAAGGCGTCACGGTCGGCGATCAGCAGCTTGTGAGCCTCGTCGATATCAACGCCCTGCTTGGCGATGATGTCGGCAAGCTGCATATAGCGCGTGCTGATGGAGTTGCCGAAGGTGTTCATCTGAGAGCCGTGGTCATTGATGTAGAACTCACGCTGGATCTCATAGCCGGCGTGGTCCATAACGCGGCAGAGCGAATCGCCCAGCGCGGCCCAGCGGCCGTGGCCGATGTGCATGGGGCCGACGGGGTTGGCGGAAACGAACTCGACCTGGGTCTTCAGGCCACCACCGACGTTGGACTTAGCGAAGTCCATGCCCTTCTCGCGAGCCTCGCCAAAGATGGCATTCTTGACGGCAACGGAGAGGTAGAAGTTGATGAAGCCGGGGCCTGCGATCTCGACCTTCTCGATCGCGGGGTCCTCGGGCATATGGGCAACGATGGCCTCGGCGATCTTGCGCGGGGCGCAGTGGGCCAGCTTGGCGGACTTCAGGGCCATGGTAGAGGTCCACTCGCCATGAGAAGTGTCAGCCGGTCGCTCGATAGCGCAATCGTCAAGTTCAAATGCGGAAAGGTCGCCGGCCTCCTGGGCCGCAGCAAGCGCAGCGCGTACCAGCTCTTCAATCTTCTCGGGCATAGATCCTCCTTGTGTTAAAGCCCCCGAGCTCTTGGTCACTCGTAGGGCAAAAGCCAGAGTTTGTAGCACTCTATCACAAGCGACGGGCACTGTCGCAGGGTAAAGCTAATAGATATTGCATATGCACAAAAATGACTACAGCTTGCATGGAGTCACTCAAAGATGCCGGTCTGCCTGCAGATTATGCAGGCGTTGAAAATGCATAAAGGTGTGAATGAGCTGCGTCTGTTATCGAATACTCTTACCTATCAGAATTGTGTGCTTTTCCTGCATAAAGTAAGGGTTTCCGCACGTCAGCGTGGTATTCTAGACATACGCAAATTCGTATAAGTTGGAGGTAGCATGTTCTCAATCGGTCAACACGTCATTCATCCGGGTCAGGGAGTCTGCACCGTCGTCGGTTTTAGGGACGACACGCCGCAGCCCATGCTGCTGCTCGAGACCAAGCAGGGACATGCGCAGACGATCCTTATGTACCCCGTGGCGCAGGCCGACCGTTTGCACGCTGCCATCTCGCAGCAAGATGCCGAGCACCTGCTGAGCCACTACGACGAGCTGGAGTGCGACACCTTTACCGAGCGCAACAGCTCGCTTGAGGAGACGCACTTTAAGCAGCAGCTCAAGCTGGGCGCGCCCGAGACGGTCCGCGTGGCAAAGACCATGATGCACCGCATTCGTCAGGCCGAGGAAGCAGATAAAAAGCCCAGCTCTTACTATATGCGTGTACTCAAGGAAGCCAAGCGCCGCTCCATCGAGGAGTTCGCCGTGGCATTGGGCGTCACCGAGGAGGCCGCCGAAGCCCGCCTAGCCCAAGCCGCCCTCAACTAACCCATCCGCGCCAAAAACCACCACACAGGGGACAGGCACCTTTGTGGTGGTTTTTTCGTTCTAGTCGTTCTAGTAGTATTCATTCTTAGCGATACCTGCGAGCACAAGGAGTCTTTTATGGCAGAGCCACTTTCCGCCGGAATCACCCGCGACCGTGCGTTCGAATTGCTCAACGAGCACAATAAGGACCCGTTCCACATCACCCACGGCGAAACGGTCGAGGGCACCATGCGCTACTTTGCGCGCGAGTTCGACCCCGAGAACGAGGAGTTTTGGGGCATCGTCGGTCTGCTGCACGACCTAGATTGGGAGGAGCATGAGGACGACCCCATGAACCACACCATCTATGCGGCCGAGATCCTTGAAGGCGAGGGCGCCTCTCCCGATCTCATTCGCGCCATTCAGACGCACACGTCGGACTTCAACACCTCGCTGCCCAAGCCCGAGCTGCAGATGGAAAAGATCCTGTTTGCCTGCGACGAGCTCACCGGCTTGATCGGTGCTGCCGTCATCATGCGTCCGAGTAAGAGCGTCATGGACTTTACGACCAAGTCGCTCAAGAAGAAATTCAAGGACAAGAAATTCGCCGCAGGCTGCTCCCGGGACGTGATCGCCCAGGGGGCGGAGCTGC
>URZJ01000060.1 GCA_900552395.1 uncultured Collinsella sp.
CGCTCACCTCGGTGTCGCCGACCACTTTTTGTGCCTTATCAGGCACGTCGAGCAGCGAGTTGATGAGCTCGTTTTCGCTCATGGCGCGTGTGTAGTCCTCGAGCAATTCGCCCACATTGAGCAGGAACATCGTCTGGCCCGCGGTATCGACATCACGTTTGACAAACGAGATACCGATGGCCGAAGCGTCGAGCACGGGAACGGCCAGGCGCGGCTGCGCCAGCTCATGAAGGGCAGCGCGCAAAAATGCCATGTAACCGGCCACGACAAACACCGCACACAGAGGCGTCGGCAAGAACCAGCGGCGCGCGTAGTGGGCGCCGACGAGTGTCGCCAGGTCCATAACGAGTTTGTGCTTGCGCGGCTCAAGCTGCATCACATAGCCCGACTTGGCATCAGCGATAGCTTGAGCATCGAGTGCGCCCAAGGCGTCGAGCACGCTCGCGCGACGTGGCTCGTCGTATTCGAGCGCCATCTGGCCAATACGGCCATAGACGCGCACCTTGTGCACGCCGTCGATATCGCCGCTGAGCTTAAGAAGTGCATCGAGATCGCTCTCTGGCACAGGACCCGCCAATTGAAGACGGGTCCTGCCGGGGATCTCGCTGATAATCGAGAATCTCATAGTTTGTGCCTGGGAGCGTTACTCGGCTGCCTCGTCAGCAGCGGCCTCGCTCTGGGTGATGTAGGCCGCCTCGGCAACCATGTCGTCGACATTAGCCTTGGCCTGCTCGACCATGTCCTGGTAGCCGTTCTTGATGCGCATGCCGCACGCGATACCCTGCACGCAGGCGTTCTTTACCGGAGCGCTGGTGAGCAGCTTGATGCCAGCCGTACCAAGCAGAAAACCGCCACCAACAAGCAGGGTGTTGAACGTGGACTTCTTCATGATGTCTCTCCCTTTTGCCGCATTGGACGCGGCATGGTGCCTCAGCACCCGAGTAAACAAGTTTGCTCGAGCACGCTTTTGAAATACCTCAATTTTATCTAACTATCTAGGTCAGCCATGGCTAACCTTTTGAAAATTAACGATGCGGAGTAACCGATTGTCAATGTGACAAAGGGACTGTCCCTTTGCCCCTTCTTACAACTGCCAGGTAGCTGCTTCCTTTTGCAGCGCCACCATGCGGGCGAATTCTCCACCTGCCGCCTTGAGCTGCGCCGGAGTGCCCTGCTCGGCAACCACACCATCCTTGAGTACAACGATTTTGTCGGCATTTTCCACCGTACGCATACGGTGGGCAATAACGATAACCGTCTTACCTGCAAGCAGACGGGAGAGCGCCTGCTGAACCACGGTCTCGTTCTCCACATCCAAGCTCGCCGTCGCCTCGTCCAACAGCACGATAGGCGCGTCTTTGAGCAGCGCACGGGCGATAGAGATGCGCTGGCGCTCACCGCCGGACAGCTTGGAGCCGTTCTCGCCGATCATGGTGTCATAGCCCTGCGGCATGCGGCTCACAAACTCGTCGCAGTTGGCGGCACGCGCGGCAGCAAGCACTTCCTCATCGGTGGCATCGCGACGACCAAGACGGATGTTTCCCATCACCGTGTCGTCAAAGAGCAGCACGTCTTGGAACACAATGGCGTAGTCGCGCAGCAACCCCTCGGGATCCACGCTCGCAACATCCACGCCGCCCACGGTGACCGTGCCTTCGGTGGCGTCCCAAAAGCGCGCGGCCAGGCGGCTCACCGTGGACTTACCGGAGCCCGAAGGACCGACCAGTGCCGTGACCTCGCCTTCCTTGGCGGTAAAGCTCACATCGGTAAGAACTTTCTCGCCGGCGCGGCCGTCCTCGCCCGCACCATAGCCAAATGCCACATGATCGAACACCACATCGTGGCCCACGGGCTCAAACTGCTCGCTGCCCCGCGCCACGGGCTCTTCCATGATGGAACGCATGCGCTTGGCCGACGACTCGGCGGCAAACAGCTCGGACATCAGCATCAGCGCCTGATCAAAGGGCGCATAGATGCGGCTCACCATAAGCAGGAAGGCAAACATCATCAAAAAGTCGACCTGGCCGGAGGCGACCATCGCAGCGCCCGTGACCAACGTGGTGGCAATCCCCAGGCGCAGGATGGCAAAGGCGGAGTTGACCAAAAGCCCATTGGCGAGCTCGCCCTTGGTGGTCTCGCGCTCCTCGGCATCGATCACGGCGTTGAGCCCCTCAAGATAATGAGCCTCCTGGTTGGTGGCGCGGATCTCGCGCACGCAGTCGAGCGTCTCCTGGATCGCCTCGGTAACCTTGACCTTCTCGGCACGCACATGGTCGAACACCGGGGTCATGGGGCCGCGTGTCAGATACAGCACGGCAAAGGCCACGGGCACGCTCCAAAACGCCGCGATCGCCAGCTGCCAGCAAAAGAACAGCGACGCCACGAACACAATGGCGCTTGCGATGATGGCACCCCAAAGCTCTCCCAGCACGTGGCTGTAGGCGTGCTCCATGGCCTGGACGTCGCCCATAATGGTCTCGGTTAAATCGGCCAGATCACGACGGCCAAAAAACGACAGCGGCAGCTTGCGTAAGCGCTCGGCAATCTCCATACGCTGCTTGCCGCACTCCTCGTAAAAGATGCAGTAGGTGTAGTAATACTGCTGCCAGTTAGAGGCAAAGAGCAACACGAAAAAGACCAGGAGGCCGCCCACAATCGGCAGGGCATCCGGCAGGTCGGCACCGGTGGCGAGATGTTCGACAAAACCGGCCATGACCAGGAACAATAAGCCCATGCCGGCCATGGTAATGAGATTGGTGAGCGTGGTCCAGAAAATGCCGCGTTTTACGCCGGCGACGCCTTTATCGGATAGGAAATACTTCTTTTGGAATGAGGCGAACATTTAGGCCTCGCCTCCCTTCGTGACGTCGGCATCCGCGGCAGCAGTGATCTTCCAGCTCGCGGCCTGTTCGTATTCGGCCCACATCTTGGCGTATAGACCGTTTTGGGACAGCAGCTTGGCATGGGTGCCAGTCTCCTGCACGCTACCTTGGTTGAGCACCACGATCTTGTCGGCCCCCACCACGGTCGAAAGCCGGTGCGCGATCATAATGACTGTGCGACCCGCCGCCAGCTTGCTAAAGGCACGCTGGATGAGCGCCTCGTTCTCGGGGTCGGCAAACGCCGTGGCCTCATCGAGCACCACGATAGGCGCGTCTTTAAGGATCGCGCGGGCGAGTGCTACGCGCTGCACCTCGCCGCCCGAAAGATATGCCCCTCCAGCACCGAGCATGGTGTTAATACCCTGCGGGAGCTTGGCCACAATGTCGTCGCACTGAGCTGCGGAGAGGGCCGCACGCACTTCGTCGTCAGTGGCCGTGGGCTTGGAGGCACGCACGTTATCGGCAAGTGTTTGCCGGAACAGCTGGTTGGTCTGGAACACGAAGGCAACCTGGTCCATAAGCTCGTGCGGGTCCATGTCGCGAACGTCCACACCGCCTACGAGCACTCGACCCGAAGAAACATCCCAAAAACGCGGGATCAGGCTGGCGCAGGTTGACTTACCGCCGCCCGAGGGACCCACCAGGGCGAGGGTGCTACCCGCGGAAACGTTAAAGCTCACATGGCTAACGGCAGGTGCTTCGGCACCTTCGTACGTAAAGCTCACGTCCTCAAAGCGCACATCGCTACCGGCGGAGTGCTTGGGCTGGGCAGGCACGGAGAGCTGTTTGGAACCCATGACGCTTCGAATACGAGCCAGCGAATCGGCACTCATCTGAGAGGCCTCGCCCACAAACATGAGCTTGGTCATGGCCGTCGGCACCACGGCCGAAAAAATCGCGTAAAACGTGAAGTTGGTCATAAAGCGTGCAAAGTCCGTCTCGCCCGGCGCCAGCAGCAGCGCCACAGGCAAAAGAAATGCCACAAGGCCGTTGAGCGCAGTAAGGTTGAGCACCTGCGGACCCCGGCAAAACGTACCCGCATAGTTTTGCGCCATATCGGCGTATTCGGCGATCGCATCGTGGAACGCCTTAAAGGAGTAGACCGTCTGCTGGAATACCTTGACCACGGGGATGCCGCGTACGTATTCGGTGCCGGTCTTGTTCATCTTGACCAGCGCGCCCATGTAAGCCTTCATAAACTCGGCGCCCTTGCCGCTCATCATGGCGGCCATGGCGCAAAACGAAACGACGACCGAGATTAAGCATGCCGCGCCCAAACGCCAATCGAGGGCGAAAAGCAGCACGAGCAGACCTGCGACCATGGCGGTGGCGCCGGCGATATCGGGTAGCATGTGCGCGAGCAGGGTCTCGGTGGAGGCGGCGCATCCGTCTACGATACGGCGCAGCTCACCGGTGGCGTGTGTGTCAAAGTAGCCAAGCGGCAGCTTAAGCAGGTGCTCGCTCGTAGCCTTGCGGATATTGGACGCGCAACGAAACGCGGATAGGTGTGTGCACATGAGCCCCACGAAATAAATCACGATGCTCACCAGGGCAAAACCGACGGCCCACCAACCATACATCGCGATGCCGCAGGCTTCGCTCCAGTTAGGCGCCACGGCGATCAGATCGCGCGCGACAAGCCAAATGCACACGAACGGGCCAAAGCTCAGCAGCTGCGAGAGCGCCGAGAGCGCCATGCCCAAATACGTTAGGAATTTGCGGTCACCGGCATACGCGAGCAACTCGCCGATGCCTCCACCTTCCCTTTTTGATCCCTTTGCCATGCGATTCCCTTCTAACGGCTTGAGAGTTAACCGTAATGAACTTATCATTGATGTGTTAGCCATGGCTCACAATTGAGCCAGGCGTGGACGTTTCTGCAAAGGAAAGGGACGCTTTTGCAAATACGGCGGGCAGCGACCGACATAACCGAGCTCTACGCACCGCAGGTTGAGCAGTTTGGCCTGGAGCTTACCGGCAAGGGCGCCGTCTTTACCGGCGAGGTGGCAAACGATCGGGCGCACGGACGCGCATGGATCATGCCCCTCTCCCCTGCCTGCATCGTCATGGAGCATTACATTACCCCGACGCACGATATGTACCTGGCCGAATACACACCCGAACCGTACGCGTGCGTGAGCGAGGTCAGCGCGCCCACGCTCATGTGCATGCCCGAAGCCGGCATAACGCCTGCGAACCTTAAACCCCTGCATGGACCGTGGCCAAACAATGCCGTGTGCAGCTTTATCCAAGATAACTGTGGCGAGGAGTTAAGCCCACTGTTTGCAGGGCGGCTCTATCACTCGCGCTCGGTGCTCTTTTTGCCTGGATATTTTGACGAGCTGGAGCACCGCTATCCCACCGAGTTCGCAGGGGTCTTTGAGGCGTTTGCCGAACCATGGCACGAGGAGGCGACGTCTGCCATCTGCCACACGTTGCGCCGGATTAACGAGGACCGCGCCCGCACCGCAGGCGGACACGTCTATATGCAGGGCATCGTGGAGACCATGGTCGCGGAGCTCGCCTGTTCGCGCGCGGCCCACAAGCAGGCGCAGCAGGCGGCAGACACACGCGTCAGCGTGACCATTGCCGAAGAAGCAACGGCAATGATTGAGCGCACGCTCGACAAAGGCAGACGCGTGGGTATCAACGAGGTGGCCGAGAGGCTCTACACAAGCCGCTCCAAACTATGCGCCACCTTTAAGGCCCAAACTGGCGAGTCCCTGGGCGCCTACATTCGCAGACGCCGTATGGAGCGAGCACAGGACCTTTTGGCCGACAGCTCGCTGACGATAGCGCAGGTGGCAGAGCGTCTAGGCTACCCTCAGCAGGCCGCCTTCGCCCAAGCCTTCAAGCAACACACCGGCACCACCCCCACCGCTTGGCGCTCCCAACATATATAAAGAATGAAGGCGCCAATGGCACCCTCATTCACCAAATTCCATTCAGCCCCGCCTGACCCGAACGGCCGAGTCGTCTGGCCGGGGCAGCCCCGAGTCGCCGGGGTGTTTGCTCCAAATGAGTTCCCTTCAAAACAATGGGCGCGCCAACGGCGCGCCCATTCACTCTATTCAATTCAGCCTGCCTGACCCGAACGGCCGAGTCGTCACGGAACCGAGGGGCCGGGCGCAGGGCCTTGCCTCTCAATGAGTTCCGCACGAACAGGAGGCGCCAGTGGCGCCTCCGTCGTGAGCCAGGACTGTCCGAAATAGCGAGTAAAGGTCCGGGGCCTCGCTACGGGGCGGCCAAGTTGATGTAGCTGAGATGCAGCATGTGGTCTGCTCACTCCTCGAAGTTCTTAGCGGAAATGAGTCGACCTGCAACAACGGTTTGCTTGGAACGACGGTTGAGCTGCAACAGAGTTTTTATTGGACCTCGAACCCTATGCTCGATGTTCGCTTCGTTCATTGAGTGTCGCTCGCGAGGGGTCTGGAGTATATCATCCCGCCCGCAGTTTCGCAGGCCGCAGGCGGAGAATGTTTGAGGACGGGATGATATGCTCCAGACCCCCAGGAAGGTTACTTATGAACTACGCGAACATTAAGTATTTCGACATTGCCGATGGGGAAGGTGTTCGTACTTCTCTGTTTGTGAGCGGGTGCCGTCGTGGGTGCAAGAATTGCTTTAACTCTGTTGCGTGGGACTTTGCTGCGGGCGAGCCCTTTGATCGTGCCGTCGAGGACAAGATTATCGAGAGCCTCGATCATCCCTTTATTGACGGCCTGACGATTCTGGGCGGAGAGCCCATGGAGCCCGAGAACCAGGCGGGGCTCGTTGAGTTTGTCGAGCGTGTTCGTGCCGCTTATCCTGCGGGGTCAGGAAAGACCATTTGGTGTTTTACCGGCGACGTGCTCGAGGAGCTTATGCCGGGTGGTCGTCACCATACTGAGGTGACGGACCGTATCCTTGCCTGCCTCGACATGTTGGTGGATGGCCCGTTTGTTCAGGATCTTTATGATATCTCGTTGCGCTTTAGGGGCTCGAGTAACCAGCGTGTGATCGATATGAACGCTACGCGCGACCGCGCTGTGCGTGAGGGCGTTGCGCTTTGCGATGCTGTGGAGCTTTGGCGGGACGATCCAGTCTATTCGACCCATACTATGTAGCTTGTGGTCGATGCCGGAGGGCGTGGTACCATAGCGCGAACGTGAAATCGGAAAAGTGAGGCCCAGATGGTCGATCAGGAAAAAGTCGAGGCCGCCATTAAGCTGTTGCTTGAGGGCATAGGCGAGGACCCAACTCGTGAGGGCCTGCTGGAGACCCCGGCGCGCGTTGCCCGTATGTATGGTGAGATCGCCGGCGGTATGGACCAGAGTGCCGAGGAACACCTGTCCAAAACCTTTGCCGTCGCTTCGAACGATTTGGTTATCGAGCGCGACATCACGTTCTACTCGCTGTGCGAACATCATCTGCTGCCGTTTTATGGCAAGGCCGCCATTGGTTATATCCCTAACGGTCGGGTGGCTGGGCTTTCCAAGCTCGCCCGCACGGTTGAGGTTTATGCCCGCCGTCTTCAGCTGCAGGAGCAACTGTGCGCACAGGTTGCCGATGCCCTCATGGATTATCTCGCTCCCCAGGGAGCGATTGTGTTGATGGAGGCCGAGCATATGTGCATGACGATGCGTGGCGTGCAAAAGCCCGGCACCAAGACCGTGACGCTCGCTCGCCGCGGCGTCTTTGAGACCGATCCCGCGCTCGAGGAGCGTTTCTTTAGGATGCTGGGCCGCTAACCATGAGAGTCGTCAACGACTTTACATCGAAGACCGATGAGGGGACGTCGCGTCGCGGCTTTATGGCTTCGGGCCTGGCCCCCTTTGGTGCCATGCCTCGCATTGATTACATTTGTACCAACGGGCTGTTCCGGCGGCACCTGGGCAACATTGCACAGTTGGAATCGGGGCGCATCTTCTGCCGCCACGGTATTGACCATCTGCTCGATGTCGCTCGCATTATGTGGATCAAGAATCTCGAGGAGCAGCTCGAATTTGACCGCGAGGTCATCTACGCCACGGCACTTCTTCACGATATCGGCAAAGATGAACAGTATGAATCGGGTATATCCCATGATGTTGCAAGCGAACGCGTCGCTGATGCGATCCTCGGTGGCATGCCCGATGACATGGCGTTTGAGCCGGCCGATGCCGCAGCCATTAAGACGGCCATTCTGGGCCATCGAAAGCTGCGCGTGAACAGCCAACCGCTTGAGCGTCTGCTCTATGCGGCCGACAAAGCGTCGCGCGCCTGCTTTGCATGCCCCGCGCGCAATGCTTGCAACTGGAGCGATGATAAAAAGAACCTGTCGATTCGCGTGTAGTTGATTTGCGCGGTCGGGGTTCTAAACGAAGGAGACGATCGCGATGAGTAACAAGAAACTGCCCGAGAATGCCACCAAGACTGAAGGCGCCGAGCTCGCTCGCCGTGGAAGGGGCGAAATATCCACCGCAACGGCGGTGCCTCACGTGAGCTATGACGATCTGCGCCATGCCGATCGTATTGCCATTGACGGCCTTGAGGTTTTTGCCAACCATGGCGTGTATCCCGAGGAGAACGCGCTGGGTCAGAAGTTCATCGTTTCTCTGGTGCTCTATGCCGACCTGCGCGCGGCGGGGGAGCACGATAACCTGGATGCCTCGATTGACTACGGCTCGGTGTGCCACGATGTTGATGGCTATCTGCGCGAGCATACGTTTAAACTCATCGAGGCGGCAGCCGAGGGGACGGCCCAGATGCTGCTGCGCCGTTATCCCTCGCTGCTTGGTGTGCGCATAAAGCTCGATAAACCGTGGGCGCCTGTCGGCTTGCCGCTGGCAAGCTGCGGCGTCGAGATCGAGCGCGTGCGCTAGTCGACGCTAGAGCTTGTTGAGGGGTGGCTGCTTGAGCCGCTGCGACAGAGCTCTATTGTTAGGGCAGTACGTGTCGAGCAGGGCGTGAAACCGCTGGTTGTGGCTTGGCTCGCGCAAGTGGACGAGCTCATGGGCGACAACCATGTCGAGGCATTCGACGGGGTAGGCGGCGAGCTCGCGCGCGATGCGAATGGCGCCGGTTTTGGGTGTGCAGGAGCCCCAACGCGTTTTCATGCTGCGCACGGAGACGCGGGCCACGGTGACGCCCATTGCGATTTCGTACGCGTGCACGATGTCGCGTAGCGCTGCGGTGACCTCGGACGCGTAGAGCTGGTCGATGTGGGCTTGGAGCTCGTCGGACGTTAGGCCGTCGAGGATTGCGCGCCGCTTGGCCTGTGGGCTTTCGTCCGATTCGTCGGTACCCATAAAACTTGCGAAGGTGGCCTGCTTGGGTCGCGGTGCGGGCGATGCAAAGTTGTGATCGAGTGCGTCCTGTACCGTGATGGGCTTGCCCCAAAGTGCAATGATGGACGATGGGCTGAGCGGCTCTCGCGCTGTCGCCTGACGTTGCTCACGTTGGGCAAGTCGGCTGATAATCCAGGCGCTGTTGCGCTTCACAAACGCTTCGATGCGCTCGCGACCGGCACCGAGCGGTGCGCTGGCGTGGACCTCACCGCTCGATGTGACGCGTAGGTTGAAGTTCTTGACGCGTTTTTTGGTAACGATGACGGGCAAGGCCGTCCCATCCGGTCGGGATACGGAAATCGTAAATTGCTGCGTCAAATGTGATCCTTCAGATTGGGGGGCGGGCCGGCATGTCGACC
>URZJ01000061.1 GCA_900552395.1 uncultured Collinsella sp.
CTTGGCGAGTGTGGCACTCACAATGCGCTTGCCTTCGGGCTGCGTCCAATCAATCGTCACGTTGATGCCGCCAAAGGAGAGAACGCTGCCAGAGTCATCGCGCCACTTGTACTTGTCTTGCGCTTCCTGCTCGGTATGGCCGGCTGCCACGTAGGCTTGCTGAAGCTCATAACTGTGATTGCACTCGTCGCTGATCTGCAGCGAATGCTCGAGCGCTGCGAGGAAGTCCGCACCGGTCATGGTCCAGGTCTCCACGGTGTTGCCGTAGGGCGAGATGGCGATGACGTTGCCTGCGGTCACATCGCCTGCAGCGATGCCGCCGCGGATGCCACCCGCGTTCTCGATGGCAAGGTCTGCGCCCGTCAGGTCAAGATAGGAGCCGCAGATCACATGGCCGATGGTCTGGGCCTTGGTGGTGTCGCCCTCCTTGCTGGGGCGGAAATCGGTGGTGCGCACCATTTCCCAACCATGCGTGCCTGCGGCGTCCTCGCCGTAGAAATAGTTGGTGGTGGATGTGCCGAGCTCCTTGTTCGATTCGTTTTCAAAGGCCTCGTCGAGCGGCTTGATCTTGTTGCGGACGGCTTCAAGGCGGCTTTGGTAGTCGGAGCCCTTGTCGGGGTCTGCCAAAAGGTCGTTGACGTTCTTGGCGGTGTAGAGCTTCTCGTCACTGCCGTCTGCAGGGACCGTGACCGTGTCATCGTCGGTCGTCTCGGTGCCATTCGTGTCGTACTTGTACGGAATGGAAAGCAGCCCCACCTCGGCAAAGGCGCTGCCCGCCTCGACGACGCGGACCGACTTGCCGTCAGCCCCCGTCACGTTTTCGTCTAAGTTGATGTGCTCGTGGCCCGCGACCAGTGCATCGACCCCAACGAGCTTTGCAGCAAAGGTCTTGGCGTTGAGCGTGTGCGCGATACAGACGACAACGTTGCAGCCCTCCGTCTCGCGCAGTCGCTTGGCCTCGGCATTGATGGCGTTCGCGGCACTCGAGAACGACGTACCCGCGACCAGGTCCGCGCGCAGCGAGGATTCCAGCGACTCATCCATGGCACCCACGACGCCGACCTTGATTTTGTAGTCGAATGTGGAGTGATCTTCGCTATCCTCCCAGGTGCGATCGAGCGTCTTGGTGATACTCGAGCTCCATACGCCGCTCGTAGACTTCGCGTTCGCGCAGAGCATGGCGAAGGGCGTGCCGGTGGGGCTGTAGCCGGTCATGGTGCGGAGCTTGTCCGCGCCGTAGCTCCAGTCGTGGTTGCCCGGCGTGGTCGCGTCGTAGCCGTCTGCATAGAAGGTGTCCATGAGCTCGGCGATGCTCTTGCCCTCGCTCATGGTGGCAAAGGACTGCCCGTGGAAGGTATCGCCCGCATCGAGCAAAAGATCGGGGGCGCTGCTTTGGGCGCTATAGAGAACCGCCAGTCCGTCAAAGCCCACAGTGCCGGTGCCCTTGCTTGCGTTGTAGCTGTACTTGTAGCTGCCGTGGATATCGTTGGTGTGCATGACGGCCACGGAGCCGTCAATAGCGGCGGGCAGGTTCCCCGCGAAAGCGAGGCTTGGGATGCCTGCGAGCGAGCCGGCAAACAACGCGGCGGCTAACGCAAGGCGGGGGAGTCTTTTCATGGCAGTTTCCTTAGTCCTTAGCCAGAAAGTCTGGTTGAATATCGGATTATCGACATAATATGCGAAAACCGCCGCAAGGGCGTCTGTTCCTTTGCGGCGGTTTTGACGTTTGCGCAGATAAAACCTGCCAAAATAAACCTGTCCCTTATTGGCAGGTTTTAGCTCAGCAGCATGCGGTCGTTGGCGAGCTCGCCGCCCGAGACCTCCTCGAACTTCTGCAGCAGGTCGGCGACGGTGAGCGACTTCTTCTCGTCGCCCGCCACGTCGTAGATAACGTGGCCCTCGTGCATCATGATCAGGCGATTGCCCAGACGGATGGCGTCATTCATGTTGTGCGTGACCATGAGCGTGGTCAGGTGGTTCTCGTCGACAATCTCCTCGGTCAGATTGAGCACCTTAGAGGCGGTCTTGGGGTCGAGTGCCGCGGTGTGCTCGTCGAGCAGCAGCAAGCGCGGCTTGGTGAGCGTGGCCATGAGCAGCGTGAGTGCCTGGCGCTGGCCACCCGAAAGCAGGCCGACCTTGGCGTTGAGGCGCGTGTCCAGGCCAAGGTCCAGGCGCTTGAGCAGCTCAACGTACTCGTCCTTCTCGGCCTTGGTGACGCCCCACGAAAGACCGCGACGCTGGCCGCGGCGCTTGGCGAGGGCCAGGTTTTCGGCAATTTGCATGTCGGCTGCGGTGCCGCGCATGGGGTCCTGGAACACACGGCCCAGGTACTTGGCGCGCTGCGACTCGCTCAGACGCGAGATGTCGGTGCCGTCGAGCTCAATAACACCCGAATCAAGCGGATACACGCCGGCGATCATATTGAGCAGCGTGGACTTGCCGGCGCCGTTGCCGCCAATCACGGTTACAAAGTCGCCATCGTTGAGGGTGAGGTCGACGCCGGTGAGCGCGCGCTTCTCGGTGACGGTGCCCTTGTTAAAGGTCTTCTTGACGTGCGAGAGCTTAAGCATCTGCCTCATCTCCCTTCGTGTAGGAGCTGCGGAGCTTATAGCGCTCCCAAACCACGGGCACGCACAGGGCCACGGCGACGATCACGGCGGAGAGCAGCTTCATGTCGTTGGCGTCCATGCCCAGCTGCAGCACGATGGCGCGGATAAGGAAGTACACCACGGAGCCAAAGACGGCGGAGGCAAGACGGACGCTAAACTGCGTGAGGCCGCCGGGCAGCAGGCGACCGAGCACCTCGCCGATGACGATGGCGGCAAGACCGATAACGATGGCGCCGGTGCCCATGCCAATGTCGGCATACTTCTGGCTCTGGCAGATGAGCGCACCCGAAAGGCCAATGAGGGCGTTGGAGAGCACGAGGGCGATCATTTTGGTGGTGTTGGTGTTAACGCCCAGGGCGCGGATCATGTACTCGTTGTTGCCGGTGGCACGCAGCGCCGAGCCGATCTCGGTGCCAAAGAACCAGTACAGGATGGCGACGATGGCCACGGCCAGCACAATGCCCAAGATAATGGCAACGGTGGACTGCGGCAGGCCGGTCATGTTGCTGACGGACGAGAAGATGGTGCCCTTGGCGAGGATGGGCGTGTTGGACTTGCCCATGATGCGCAGGTTGATGGACCACAGGCTGATCTGCGTCAGGATTCCGGCAAGGATTGCGGGGATCTCAAAGACGGTGGTCAGGATGCCCGTGACGGCACCGGCGATGGCACCGGCGCACATGCCGGCAAGCACGGCGAGCAGCGGGTCGACGTTATTGTTGACGATGAGTACGGCGCAGACACAGCCGCCGAGGGCAAAGCTGCCGTCGCAGGTCATATCGGGGATGTCGAGCAGGCGGAACGTGATAAACACGCCAAGCACCATAATGCCCCAGAGGACGCCCTGCGAAATGGCGCCCTGCAATGCAATGAGCATGCTTCATACCTCCTAGGATAGGGTGGACACGTGAGTCACCATGATAGCGGTAACAATGCATGAAAGAGCTGCGGCCGGATGTTTTGTCTCATCCGTAACAAGCAGGGCGAACGCCGGTCTTTGGCGTTCGCCCCTGTGGCTCAGATATTGAATAACACGGCAACGGCGCGAGTATGGGCCCTAGGCACATCGCCGCGCATGCCGCTACTCGTTCAGAGCGGAAAGGTCGATGCCCAGCGCCTCGGCCATTTCGTCGTTCTTGACGACGACCAGGTCCTTGCTCGAGAGGTGCTTGATCGGCATGTCTTCGGGCTTGGCCTCGCCCTTCAGGATCTTAACGGCCATCTCGCCCGCGGCGTAGCCCAGGTCCTCGTAGTTGATGGAGAGGGTGAACAGGCCACCGGCCATGCACATGCCCTCCTCGCCAGTCACGTAGGGAAGCTTGTTTTCCTTGCAGATCTGGCCCACCTGCGAAGCGCCCGCGGCGATGGTGTTGTCGGTGGGGGAGTAGAGCGCGTCGACCTTGCCCACGGCGGACTCGACGACGGACTGGATCTCGTTGGAGCTCGAGACGGTGAAGTCGGTGTACTCCAGGCCCAGCTTGCCGAGTTCCTTCTTGGCGGCCTTGATTTGGACGTCGGAGTTGGACTCGGCGGTGCAGTAGAGCAGACCGACCTTCTTTACGTCGGGCAGGACCTTCTGCATCATCTCGAGCTGCTCGGCGACCGGGGTGAGGTCGGAAGCACCCGTGACGTTGGTGCCGGGCTTGTCGTTGTCCTGGACCAGGCCGGAGGCGGCGTAGTCGGTGATGGCACAGCCCACGATGGGGATATCGGCCGTGGCGCCGGCGGCAGCCTGCGCGGCGGGCGTAGCGATGGCATAAATCAGGTTGACGTTGTCGCCCACAAACTTGTCGGCAATGGACTTACACGTGGACTGGTCGTTCTGGGCGTTCTTCTGGTCGATCTTGACCTTAAGGCCGCTCTCCTTGATGGCCTTGACAAAGCCGTCGTTGGCGGCATCGAGTGCGGAGTGCTCGGTGAGTTGCAGAACGCCGATGGTGTAGTCGGAACCGGCGCCCTCCACGGGTCTGCGGCGTCCGGAAGCATCCGGCTCGCCCGGAACCAGAGTTGCCTCCGCATCCGGCGAGCGGGGCGAGCGCGAGCAGACCGGCGGAGACCAGAAGGCTCCTGCGGCTGATGGTGATGTCCTTCATATCATTACCCCCAGTATAAAAATGGCTGGAAACACTGCACTGGGACAAAGTGCAAGTGGAACTATAGTAGCGCTGATGTCCATTTTTACAACAGCCTGGCGGGTTTTTTAATACAGAATCGGATGGGCGGTACGGGTAGTCTAATGGGCGGCGGAGGGTCTTATGCGGCGGAGGAGGCATCGTCCTCGTCCAGGGCGGCGAAGAGCTTCTTGCCGTCGAGGAGACGTGTGGTGACGTTTCTCATTCGGCCGATCTCTACGGTACGCAACGTGTCATCGGCGCCTCGCGCGTCATAGACCGTTCCCAGCAAATACGAGATGCCGTCTCGTTGCTTGATGGCAAAGGGACGGAGTGTCATCCGTGCCACTTCGACCTCTCCGCGTGCCGTGACACTCGAAATATCAAAACTCACCGTGGTTCCGTGGTCGATGGCCTGCTCGATGAGCTCGCAGGCATCGATGCGCTTGACGGGCGTGCGTGTGGCCTTGGTGGATTTGCCGCCTGCGCTTGGAGCAGGCTCGGGTGCATCGAGGTAGCCGCGAACGTCGGCACTCGCCATGGCGACCAGGTGCTGCGCCATGCTTTTTCGAATGGCGATGGGCGTAGAGCGGTTGCGCATGACCATGCCGTGGAGTCGGATGATCTCTTCGTCGGTGAGCGGACGGGTCAAGAGCCGATACCCCACGCCGCGCTTGTACTCAATTTCGTATCCGGCATGGCGAAGTGCGGAGATGGCGGTGTAGATGCTGCGCCGCGCCGCCGAGATGGGCATGCGGGCGGGGTCGTCGGGATGGGCGAGGCGCCGGATCAACTCATCGGAAAGCATGGCCTTGTCCTCACCGGTGTTTTCGCTTAATAGTTGCAGGATGCGAACGGCGCGATAGGCTGCCATCGAGGCGGCGCCCCTCGTCGTGGTCTCGTAAGTTTCAACAGCGGTTTCGGTCATGGCGCCCACGTCCTTTCCGTTTTGGGTGGCGACGGTATGGAGCCTAGGACGCGGGGCTTTCCCAGGGGTGCAGGACGCCCTGGGCGGTCGGTAGCCGTCGGCAAGCGGCGGGTCGAGTTTTCAACAGCCCTGCCCAACTGACCAAAAACTTGCCAAAAGCTTGACGGATGCTGTTGAAAAAAGCGCCCCTCGGCTTGCCGAGAGGCGCTGGCGTGATGCGCTGGAACGCGTTTGGTGGCGCTGTGGCGATTAGAAGTCGGCGTTGCCCACGGTGCGCGGGTGCGGCAGGACGTCGCGAATGTTGCCCACGCCGGTCAGATACATGACCAAGCGCTCGAAGCCCAGACCGTAGCCGGCGTGCTTGCAGGAACCGTAGCGGCGCAGGTCAAGGTAGTACTTGTACTGCTCGGGATTCATGCCCAGGTCCTTGATGCGGGCCTCGAGCAGATCCAGGCGCTCCTCGCGCTGGGAGCCGCCGATAATATCGCCGATACCGGGAACCAGGCAGTCGGCGGCGGCGACGGTCTTGCCGTCCTCGTTCATGCGCATGTAGAAGGCCTTGATCTCGGCCGGGTAGTCGGTCACGAAGGTCGGGCGCTTAAAGTGCTCCTCGGTCAGGAAGCGCTCGTGCTCGGTCTGCAGGTCGATGCCCCAGCTCACGGGGTAGTCAAACTTGTGACCGGCGGCGACGGCCTGCTCCAGGATTTCGACGGCCTCGGTGTAGGTAACGCGGGCAAAGTCGGAGTTTGCCACATGGTCCAGGCGCTCGATCAGGCCCTTGTCCACAAACTTGTTGAGCATGTTGAGCTCGTCGGGGCAGGTGGCCATAACGTCCTTAAGGACGTACTTGAGCATGGCCTCGGCGTTATCCATGTAGTCGTTCAGGTCGGCAAAGGCCATCTCGGGCTCGATCATCCAAAACTCGGCGGCGTGGCGCGTGGTGTTGGAGTTTTCGGCGCGGAAGGTGGGGCCAAAGGTGTACACGTCGCCAAAGGCCATGGCAAAGTTCTCGGCATTGAGCTGGCCGGACACGGTAAGGCTCGCGTGCTTGCCAAAGAAGTCCTGGCTCCAGTCGACCTCGCCGGACTCGGTGAGGGGCGGGTTTTTGGGGTCAAGCGTGGTCACGCGGAACATCTCGCCGGCACCCTCGCAGTCGCTCGTGGTGATGATGGGGGTGTTGACGTAGACAAAGCCTTGCTCCTGGAAGAAGCGGTGGATGGCGGCAGCCGCGACAGAGCGGATGCGGAACACGGCGCGGAACAGGTTAGTGCGCGGGCGCAGGTGCTGCTGGGTGCGCAGGAACTCGACGGTTGCGCGCTTCTTCTGCAGCGGGTAATCCGGGGCGCTGACGCCCTCGACCTCGATGGAGGTGGCAGAAAGCTCGAAAGGCTGGGGTGCATCGGGGGTCAGCTTGACGGTGCCGGTGCAAATGAGTGCGGCCGAGACGTTTTGATGGGCGATCTCGTCGTAGTTGTCGAGTGCCTCGCGGTTCATGACGACTTGCAGGTCGCGGAAGCAGCTGCCGTCGTTGAGCGTGACAAAGCCAAAGTTCTTCATGTCGCGGACGGACTTGACCCAGCCGGCGACGGTGACGGTCTGGCCGCCGAGCGACTCGGCATCGGCATAGAGCTGCGCGATTTTGGTGCGGTTCACGTATCCTCCCATAACGGTTGAATGATAGTTATCCATACAGTTCGATATTCTAGCAGCTCGGCTCATTTGGGCTATACAGATAAGGCATTGGCGGGATGGTTTTTCAAACGAAAAGCGCCCGCGGCCAAATGGTCGCGGGCGCCTGACGAGGTGCCTTTTGGCTGTGTGGCGCGGGGCCTGGCTACTTGGTCTTGGCAACCAGCAGCGGATCGCCAAGCTTGACGAGCGGATTGCCGCCGATAAGCGTGCCAGACTCGCCGACGTGGTCGATGCTCTTGAGGCGGTCGAGCTCAGAGATGATGACGGTCACGATGTCCTCGTGACCGGCGGCCTTGATAGCGTTGCGGTCGAAGCTGATGAGCGGCTGGCCGGCCTTGACCGTGTCGCCCATCTCGACAAAGCGGGCAAAACCCTTGCCGTTCATTTCCACGGTGCCCAGGCCAACATGGATGAACACGCGAAGACCGTCCTCGGTGATCATGCCGATGGAGTGGTTGGTGACGGTGGTGGCGCCGATGCGGCCGTTGGCGGGCGCATAGATGGTGTCGGTAATGGGCTCGATGCCGTAGCCCTGGCCGAGCATGCCCGAGGCGATGGTCTCGTCGGGAACCTCACTCAGATTGACGAGCACGCCGTTGACGGGAGCGTAGATGACGCCTTCGCGGGTGGCGAAGCTTGCTGCGGGCGGAACGGACGCCTCGCCCGTCGAGGTGAAGGTGGACTTAAGCGAATCGAGCAGACCCATAGTTGCCTCCAACGTATCAAGCGCGCATATGGCACGCGTGTAATGAAGCCGGAAACGTTTCGTATGTGTTTCCCGGCACGGTCAGCGCTCCTATTTTACGCTGTGAAACGATAGCGCTGAGCTGGGATTATGTGATATATCAGTTGAAGGTGAACTTATTGCGGGAGTGTTTCTGCGCCCTGGGCCCAACTGGGGTACGCTTGAGAGCGAAAAATGAGTGCGCATAATCTGCGCGAAGGGAGCACATATGATTGTCGAGAATCACGCGCTGTGGGGCGAGGAGCCGACCGAGGATTATCCGGCGACGTTTACGTATCTGGGTGCCGAGCCGCTGCCCGACAAGCCCAATGGCCGCCGCCCCGCGGTGATCATCTGCGGCGGAGGCGGGTTTACGCATATCGCTCCGCACGAGCAGGACCCGGTGGCGTTTGCGTTTTTGGACCGCGGCTACCAGGCCTTTGTGCTCAACTATGTGACGAGCGCCACGGGCGACGTGAGCTTTCCGCACCCGCAGGCGGACCTCGCCAAGATGGTCGCTACCGTGCGCGCCAACGCCGACGAGTGGCATGTCGATCCCAAGCGCGTGTGCATCGTGGGTTTCTCGGCGGGCGGCATGATCTGCGCCTCGTTGGCAACGCAGTGGAAGACCGGACCCTTCGCGGGCCTTGCCGGGGCTCGTCCGGAGGATATTCGTCCCGACGCCGTGGTGCTGGGCTATCCGTTGCTCGACCTTGCCTATGTGCGCGATATGCAGACGCGCGACCCGCGCATCGACCTGCGCGTGCCCAAGACGGGTGGCAAGACGGGGCGCGATTTGCTCAACGACTATCTGTCGATGGTGACGGGCGGCGAGGCGACCGATGAGCACCTGGCCGACATTTGCCCTACCACGCACGTTTCGCGTCAGATGCCCCCGACCTTTGTGTGGGGCGTGTCCGACGATAAGACGGCGCCGATCGCGCAGGCCTATCCGTTTGCGCAGCGCATGGCCGAGGAGGGCGTCGCATGCGAGATGCACGTCTTTGACCAGGGCGGCCACGGCCTTTCGCTCGGCAACGCCAACACCGCGGTCGACAACGAGGACAAGCAGGTTTCCGTCCGTCCCTGGATCCGCCTAGCCTTCCGCTTCCTGGAGCGCCATATGTAAAAGTAGACTACTTGCCCGTTTCAAAAAGTCTGCTTAGAGGAGGAGCCATGCTTGAGGGTACGTATGTGGTTTTGGCCCAGACGCCGGTGGGGAGCAAGCGCGGCGAGGTGACGTTTTCACATGGGGTGAACGGCGCGCTCAGGGCAGTACTAAACGTCAGGGGTCTCAATATCGCTCTCTCGGGTGCCCGCGCTGAGTGCGATTTCTTTGAGCTCTCGGGTACTAT
>URZJ01000062.1 GCA_900552395.1 uncultured Collinsella sp.
TGATGAGGAAGACTATGCTGTCAAGCCTATGAACTGTCCGGGAGGAATGCTGGTTTATAAGAATCAGCCCCACTCTTACCGCGACCTGCCTTTAAAGGTAGGCGAGCTGGGACTGGTTCACCGCCATGAGAAGAGCGGACAGCTCCACGGTCTGATGCGCGTGCGCTGCTTTACCCAGGATGATGCGCACATTTTCATGCGGGACGACCAGATCGAGGACGAGATCAAGGGCGTTACCCGGCTGATCAACGAGGTTTACAGCCAGTTCGGCTTTGAGTATTTTGTGGAGCTGTCCACCAGGCCCGAGGATTCCATGGGTTCTGACGAGGATTGGGAGATGGCTACAAACGGCCTGAGGAAGGCGCTGGAGGACATGGGCCTTGATTATATTGTAAACGAGGGCGACGGCGCGTTCTATGGTCCTAAGATTGACTTCCACCTGAGGGATTCCCTGGGCAGGACATGGCAGTGCGGTACCATCCAGCTGGATTTCCAGATGCCTCAGAGGTTTGACCTGGAGTACACGGCTGAGGACGGTTCCAAGAAGCGTCCAATTATGATTCACCGCGTATGCTTTGGCTCCATCGAGCGCTTTATCGGTATTCTGATTGAGCATTTTGCGGGCAAGTTCCCCACCTGGCTGGCTCCCGTGCAGGTCAAGGCACTTCCGGTTTCCGAGAAGAGCCGCGACTACGCTCACGAGGTATGCGCCAAGCTGGAGGAGGCCGGCATTCGCGTGGTCTGCGACGACCGCGACGAGAAGATCGGCTACAAGATCCGCGAGGCTCGCAGCATCGACCGCGTGCCCTACATGCTCATCCTGGGCGAGAAGGAGGTCGAGGCCGGCAACATCTCCGTTCGCGATCGCTCCAACGAGACCGTTCAGATGAGCGTTGACGAGTTTGTTGCGAAGGTGCTCGAGGAGATCAAGACCCGCGCCTAAGGCAAACTTCACAACAATTAACAAAGGCGACCGTCCACACAGGGCGGTCGCCTTTTTTCATGCCCGAATAAAAAAGCCGCTGGTTAAGCGGCTTTTTTTGTTGCACAAAAAGGTACAGGTTTTTGTAGAGGGGTATGGAGATGTACCTACTAGCAGTACATTTTGCGTAATCTGGGCAAACGCTAATTGCTCGTATAATGTCGTCTGTCGAAAGATACAAAAACCTGTACTTTTGCGACTGCGCCTAGCTGCGAGCGAGAAGCCTGTTCTAAACGCCCCTGCATTTGCGTGCATCGCAAAGCAAAAAGAGGGGGGGACGATAACATGGAACAGACGGCACGGCGCCAAGAGCAGCTGCCGGGCGCATTTAACGGTGTCACCACCAACAGCCAGCACGGCCGCGTCCGCTGGTATCTGGTCCACACCCCCAATGGAAAAGAGCGCGAGACCTGTGAAAAGGTTCGCTGCATTATCCCGCACAACCTTATGCAGGACGCTTTTGTGATGCAAAAGGAGTTCTGGTTTAAGCGGGACGGCGCCTGGTCGCTCCAAACCAAACCCATGTACAAGGAATATTTCTTCGTCGCCACGCACGATGCCGCCGCGCTCGATAGGGCCCTGGCTCAGTTGAGTTTTGGCTGTCGCATCGCCGGCAGTAGGGAGCGGGCGTATATGTCCATGCCGGATGATGCGCAGGATTGGTACCGCAGCGTGCTGGATGCTGACGGCGTGGTGCGCAACAGCGTAGCGCGCATAGATGACGGCGTGTTGCACATAGAGCAGGGGCCCTTGGTGGGGCAAGAAGCCCGTGTAAAGAAGATCGACCGTCATAAGCGCTGGTGCCTGGTAGACGTGGGCGAAGGCGACTCCACATTTAGGGAGCTGCTGCCGCTCGACGTGCCCAGCAAAACGTAAGGGAGACGTTGCACTAGCAAATTACTTGATTTTGGATTCATAGATGGGGGGGGGTTCCTGGGGACAGGAACGTAAGTTTTATTGTGGCTGCTAATAAAGAAGTGACAGAGAGCAATGCGCCCGCGGGGGCAGCGCTGATTGCTCAGGCTATGGACCAGCGTGAATGCACCGGTCGATATAAGGCTGTGCAATCCATCATGGACTGGGACAACTCGCGCCTGGCCTACCGTGCCGTCAAGCGCGCGTTCGACATCGTGTTCAGCGGCTGCGTGCTGGCCGTCATTGCCGTGCCGAGTCTGGTGCTTGCCGCGGCAATCCGCCTGGAGAGCGAGGGCAACCCGTTCTACAGTCAAATTCGCGTGGGCCAGACCCACCGCGACGGCAGCCTGTCCACCTTCCGCATGTGGAAGTTCCGCAGCATGTACAGGGACGCCGACGAGCGCCTCGCCGAGCTCAAGGGGCAGAACGAGATCGCCGGCGCCATGTTCAAGATGAGGGAGGACCCCCGCGTCACCAAGATCGGCAGGTTCATCCGCAAGCATTCCATCGACGAGTTTCCGCAGTTCGTCAACGTGTTCCTGGGGCAGATGTCCGTCGTGGGCCCGCGCCCGCCGCTGCCTAACGAGGTGGCCGAGTACACAGAATTCGACCTGCAGCGTCTGGCCGTCAAGCCCGGCATCACCGGCTGGTGGCAGGTGACCGACCGCAATTCAACGGGTTTCGACGGAATGGTCCAGCGCGACCTTGAGTACATAGCCAAGCGCGGCGTCATCACGGATCTCAAGATCGTTCTACTCACTGTCGTCGAGGTAATTACGGGAAGCGGGGCGTGCTAGTGTCAGCCGGCAATCGTTATCCAATTCTGAACACGTATGTAAACGCCATCTCGCTTGACGAGACGGTGGATGAAATCGAGAAGATCATCGCGAGGGGCGTTCCGACCCAGCATGTCGTAATCAACGCCTCCAAGGTCAACCTGATGGAGGCGGATCCCGAGCTCGCGTCAATCGTCAACGAATGCCCCCTGATCAACGCCGACGGCGCCTCGATCGTCTGGGCGGCGAAAAAGCTGGGGGTTCCTCTCGGGGAACGCGTCACGGGCATCGACCTGTTCCAGAGGCTTGTCGGGCTGGCGTCCGAGAAGGGCTACCGCATCTACCTCTTCGGGGCGAAGGAAGAGGTGGTCACCAAGGTCAAAGCGATTTTCGAGGACAGGTACCCGGGCATCCAGATCGCAGGGTATCGCAACGGCTACTTCACCGAGGCGGACGAGCCCCAGATCGTATCCGATATGGCCGCCTCGGGAGCCGACATGATGTTCGTCGCTTTCTCCTCTCCCAAGAAAGAGTACTGGGTCCACAAGTACATCGACCAGATCGGAATCCCCTTCGTCATGGGCGTCGGCGGCAGCTTCGATGTTGTTGCCGGCGTAACCGACCGAGCTCCGACGTGGATGCAGAAGCACGGCCTGGAGTGGCTCTACCGCTTCATCCAGGAGCCCGGAAGGCTGTGGAAACGCTACATCATCGGCAACCTAAAATTCGTCGCCCTCACGTATAAATACAAGTTCGCTAAGAAAGGTGAATAGCAATGGTTAACGTTATCGGTCTCGGCTACATCGGCCTGCCCACCGCCCTCATGATGGCATCCCACGGCGTGGAGGTCGTGGGCACGGATTACAACGAGGAGCTCGTCGCCACGCTCAACGCCGGCAAGACTACCTTCAAGGAGGAGGGCCTGGACGAGCTGTTCGCCGACGCCCTGAAGTCCGGAATCAAGTTCTCCACCGACTACCAGGTCTGCGACACCTACATCGTCTCGGTCCCCACTCCCTACGACAAGCTAGACAAGAAGATCGACCCCTGCTACGTCGTGGCGGCCTGCAAGACCGTCCTCGAGGTCGCGCCCGAGGGCGCCGTGCTCGTAGTCGAGTCCACCGTCTCGCCCAACACCATCGACCGCTTCGTTCGCCCGCTACTCATAGAGGCCGGCCGCGAGGACGTCAGGCTCGTCCACGCCCCCGAGCGCATCATCCCGGGCAACATGGTCTACGAGCTGCTGCACAACAACCGCACCATCGGCGCCGACGACCCCGAGGTGGGCGAGGCCGTGGCGAAGGTCTACGCCAGCTTCTGCCAGGGCGAGATCTCCGTCACCGACATCCGCACCGCCGAGATGACCAAGGTCGTCGAGAACACCTTCCGCGCGGTGAACATCGCCTTCTCCAACGAGCTCGCCAAGATCTGCCGCATCGGCGGCATGGACGTCGCCGAGGTCATCCGCATCGCCAACAAGCACCCGCGCGTGAACATCCTCAACCCCGGCCCGGGCGTCGGCGGCCACTGCATCCCGGTCGACCCGTGGTTCCTGGTCGGCGACTACCCCGAGACGGCCAACTTTATCCGCCTCGCCCTTCAGACCAACGCCTCCATGCCCGAGTACGTCATGCACCGGGCCCATGAGGTCATGGCGGAGCGCGGCATCGCTGACGCCTCCAAGGTCGGCATCTACGGCCTCACCTACAAGGAGAACGTCGACGACGTCCGCGAGTCCCCGACGCTGCAGATGCTCGAGTCCATGTCCGAGCACCTCTGCGCGGGCTCCGTCAAGGTCTACGACCCGTGGGTCGAGCGCGACGAGGTTCCCGGCCAGGTCCATTCCATGGAGGAGTTCCTGGACGGTCTGGAGATGGTGATCGTGATGGTCGGCCACTCCCAGGTCACGGACAACCCCGGCATCTTCGGAGAGCGCGTCCTCATCGACCCGCGCAACGTCTGCGGCGACGGAGAGAACGTCTACAAGCTGTAAGTCCATGTGACTCTTCAGGAGAAATCGTTTTGAAGAAGGTAATGCTCGTCTTCGGCACCCGCCCGGAGGCAATCAAGATGTGCCCGCTCGTCAACGAGCTCAAGGCGCGTACGGATGAGTTTAAGACCGTCGTGACCGTGACCGGCCAGCACCGCGAGATGCTGGACCAGGTTCTGCGCGTCTTCGACGTGACTCCCGACCACGACCTGGCGATCATGAAGCCGGGCCAGACGCTGTTCGACGTGACGTGTGACGTGCTGGTCAAGCTCAAAGCTGTCCTCGAGGACGAGAGGCCCGACGTGGTCCTGGTCCACGGTGACACCACGACCAGCTTCGCCGCGGCGCTCGCGTGCTTCTACCTGCAGATCCCCGTGGGGCATGTGGAGGCCGGCCTGCGCACGCACGACATCTACAGCCCCTGGCCGGAGGAGTTCAACCGCCAGGCGGTCGACATCGTGAGCGAGTACTACTTCGCGCCCACGGAGGCGAGCAAGCAGAACCTGCTCGGCGAGGGCAAGCCCGAGTCCGGGATCTGGGTCACCGGCAACACCGGCATCGACGCACTGCGCACCACCGTGCGCGAGGGCTACTCCCACCCCGAGCTCGATTGGGCCGAGGGCTCCCGCCTCATCCTCATCACGGCGCATCGCCGCGAGAACCTGGGCGAGCCCATGCACCGCATGTTCCGCGCCATCCGCCGCGTGATGGAGGAGCACCCCGACACCAAGGCGATCTACCCCATCCACATGAACCCGCTCGTCCGCAAGGCGGCACACGAGGAACTGGACGGCTTCGACAGGCTCCACATCATCGACCCGCTCGAGGTGCTCGACTTCCACAACTTCATGGCGGCGAGCCACCTCATCCTCACCGACTCCGGCGGTATCCAGGAGGAGGCCCCGAGCCTGGGCAAGCCGGTGCTCGTCATGCGCGACACCACCGAGCGCCCCGAGGGCGTGGCCGCCGGCACGCTGAAGCTCGTCGGCACCGAGGAGGACGTCATCTACCGCGAGTTCAGCCGCCTGCTCTCTGATCAGACCGAGTACGAGGCCATGAGTCATGCCTCGAACCCCTACGGTGACGGGCATGCGAGCGAGCGAATTGCTGACGTTATTGGAGGTAAATAGTGAAGCTAAAAAAGAGGTTTACTCTTTCTCTTAAAAACAACCTGCGCTTCATTCCTGATGAGGCATATATGCGTCTCTACTTCAAAGCCAAACTTCATTACGAGCCTGATTTCGAGTGTCCTAAGACATTCAATGAGAAGCTGCAGTGGTACAAGCTTAACTACCATAATCCAGTTTTGACTCAGCTCGCAGATAAATATGGCGTGCGCTCTTTCGTCGAACAACGTATTGGGTCCGAGTATCTTGTGCCACTTTTCGGTGTTTTCAATGCAGCTGAAGAGATCGATCTCGATAAATTGCCGGAGAAGTTTGTGCTTAAATGTACTCACGACTCGCAGAGCACATTTGTTTGCACGGATAAGTCGAATTTTGATTTTGTTGAGGCCAAGAAACGTCTGAATGTTGCCTTGCATAGAAACTGGTATTGGCAGGGCAGGGAGTGGGCTTATCTCGGTATCACGCCTCGCATTGTGGCGGAAGCATTTCTTGATGAACCTGGAAGAGCGACTCCGACTGATTACAAATTCTATTGTTTTGACGGTAAGGCAGCTCTTGTTCAGACGGACGCCGATCGTTTCACTAATCATGAAATGCAGTACTTTTCTACTGAATGGGAGCAGCGTGGCGATATCGACCATGAGGTATCTGAGCATGAGCCTACTGTAAAGCCCGAGAACTACGAACTTATGCTTGAGCTTTCCGAGAAACTCTCTGATGGTTTCCCTCACGTGCGGGTTGACTGGTACAACATTAGCGGTAAACCTTACTTTGGCGAGATGACTTTCTATACCGGAGGCGGATACGATCCCTTCTATGCACTAGAGGAGCAACCCGATAGACTTGACCGAGAGCTTGGCGATTTGTTTGTTTTGCCAACTGTTTCCCATTTAGAAAAGTACTGCGATTGGTCTTGCCCTTCTTCTAAAAGATCTTTAGGTGCTGATAATGCCTAAAGTGTTGATGATTGGCCCGAGTCTTGATGCTATGGGTGGCATCTCCACGGTTGAAAACAACATTATGAAGTGGTCGAATCGTAACGAAGGTTCAATAGAATTCATTTCGACAACTGCTGAGGGCGGGAAGTTCAAGAAGCTCTCCATTGCCCTTGTGGCTTATATGAAATATCTCAGCAGGCTCAACGCGTGCGATCTCGTACATGTGCATATGGCGTCTCGTGGCAGCTATCGCCGAAAAAAGATCTTCATGAGGGCGGCCTTCTTTCGAAACAAACCCGTTCTTCTCCATCTGCATGGTAGCGAGTTCGGTGTTTGGTTTGACGAAGAATGTAGCGAGGCTGAGAGACGCGATATCTCGCATTCCTTTGAATGTTGCTCAAAGGTGGTCGTTCTGTCGGAGGAGTGGAAGGAATTCCTTCTAAAAAGGCACATCTGTTCCTTGGATCGTATCGTGGTGGTGCATAACGCCGTTGACGTTCCTGAGGTTAACGCTATTGATTATTCGTGCAATACGGTTTTGTTCATGGGGCGTCTTGATGCGCGCAAGAGTCCGGATTTACTTTTGCGCGCTGCTAAGCGCGTTCTTAAGACTCATCCCGATGCGCGTTTTGTCTTTGGCGGAGACGGGGATGTGCCAGCATATGAACAACTGGCGGATGAACTTGGAATTGGTGACAGGTGTAGCTTTATAGGCTGGGCTAAAGGTGAAAAAAAAGACGAAGCCTTTCGCAACAGTAGCATGTTCTGCCTTCCTTCGAAGAATGAGGGCATGCCTATGAGTGTGCTTGAGGCAATGTCGTACGGACTTGCTACCATTGCGACTCCTGTCGGGGGTATTCCACAAGTCATTACCGACGGCGTAGACGGAATTATGTTTCCAGTTGATGATGTTGATGCGTTGGCCACTAAGCTCGAGAATCTCATGAGCGATATCTCTTACAAGGAAATGATTGGAATTCAGGGACGAGCTCGCATAAAAGATGCCTTTTCCCTTACGGCGTTTATGAACCGGCTTGGCATGGTTTACGAAGATATTTGCCGGTGAGACTCGCTTTCTTGGGCGATATTGGAGACCCGTCAGACTCCGTTTCTTATTTCCAAGTTGCACATTTAGGAGCGTGACGATGGATAAGACTATTCATTACTGCTGGTTCGGAGGCAATCCGCTCTCTGAGACTGCTGTGAGGTCCTTGGCTTCGTGGGAGAAGTTTGCGCCTGGGTTTGAGGTCAAGCAGTGGAATGAGGATAACTTCGACTTCGCATCATGCTCTTGGTCAAGGGGCGCGTATGCGGCGGGCCTCTGGGCATTTGTGTCGGACTACGCTCGCTTTAAGGTCTTGTATGAGTACGGCGGCATCTATATGGATATCGGCAGCGAGCTCATACGAGACATATCGCCTCTCATGGAAAGCATTCCTTTCACTGCAATCGAAGAATCCTCGTTGACTGCCACCACCGGCTTGATTGTTGCTGTTGAGCCTCATGACCCTGTAATTCGCGCATGCGTGGAACGATATGAGTCGATGGAGTTCTCCTGTGATCCTGATTTTCTCGACAAGATCACGGTGAATGAGGTATTCACTGCTGAGCTTCAAAAAATCGGCTTTGAACGCGTGAATAAAGAGCAGCATTTCGGTGGCTGGCTTGCCTTGGACTCCAAAGCGTTCAACCCCGTTTACGGTTTCGGCGGTTATCACATCAAGCGTGAAACGTACAGCATCCATCGCTCTTCGGGAAGCTGGGTTGAGCCCAAATATCGCATCAAGCGGAAGGTTGTGCGTAAGTGTTCCCCTTTCATTGGGCGAAGGCTTTCGCAGATTTTGGGTCGAATTCTCATGGAGCTTAGTGACGGTGGCTTGGTTGTAGGAACTAAGAGAATCTTTGGCGTTGTTCGCGAAAAGATTGCTAGAGGAGAGAGAAGTTAGAGTGGACGTATTCGCTAAAGATACTTATCACTATTTCGGTACGCAAGGCGTAAAGCTCGGCCGGTTATTAGGTGATTTTGGCTACCGCTATGTTTTCTATCTAAGGATGTGTCAGGCAGGGGGTTTGCGAAAGCTCCTCTTCACGCTTCCGAGGAAACATCTTTCCAGGAAGTGTGGACTCGAGATTTCGCCATCAACTCAAATTGGTGAAGGCTTCTACATTGGTCACCCTTACGGCATTACTGTAAACGCCGGCGCGAAGTTCGGCCGTAACGTGAACATCCATAAGGGATGCACCATCGGCCAAGAAAACCGTGGCCATAGAAAGGGCGTCCCTACGATTGGTGACCGCGTATATCTCGGAATTA
>URZJ01000063.1 GCA_900552395.1 uncultured Collinsella sp.
GCGCAAGGCGTGTGCCGATGCCGACCCGGTGGTGCTGGAGCCCATCGAGGAAATTACGGTGACTATCCCCGAGAGCTATGCCGGCGCCGTGATGGGCGACATCTCGGCCTCGCGCGGTCGCGTGACGGGTATGGAGACCGACGAGCGCGGCGATACCGTGGTCATTGCCCAGGCCCCGCTGGCCGAGCTGACGGATTACTCGACGCGCCTGCGCTCTATCACGCGCGGCACGGGCGACTTTACCATGAAGCCCGCGGGCTATGAGCAGGTGCCCTATGACGTGCAGGCCAAGCTGGTCGAGCGCTATGAGGAGGGCCGCGCCAAGTAGCGTGTGGCTTTGTCTGCAATGTAGGTGCTGACGAAAAGGCCGCCCTGGGTAACCGGGGCGGCCTTATTTGATCCCTTGGGGACGGAGGAAAACGGATCATTTTTTGGGTTACGGGCGGCGCGGTCGGCACTAGTCTCCGGATGCCTGGTTGCGGCCGGTGGCGTAGTCGATCTGCACGTGCGGCTGCAGGTTGTAGCAGTACACGTGGAAGCACAGGGTCTTGCCGTGGTCCTCGATCGATTGTGCTTCCAGACGAATGCCACGACAGACGAGCTCCTCCTCGTTGTACATAGGCGTGACGCGATAGAGCACGTGGTTGCCCGTGTCGCGGACGTAGTCGAGGATCTGCTCTTCAAACGGCAGCATGCCCGTCTCGTTGAGATAGCGCGTGCCGGTGAGGAGATTCTTGCGGTTGGCGTTTTCGCCGCAGAGTGACCAGGCGATGAGGTGGCAGCGGTTGTAGAGGCTCTGGCCTGGAATAAAGTCGTAGCGCTGCTGGTGCCAACCGGCAGGATGGATACGCGAGATATCGCCGCGCTTGCCCTGACCGAGCGATTCGGGGCCCACGCAGGCGAGCGCCTTGCGAGTGCGGCCCAGGCTGTCGAGCTTGGAGAATTTCTTAAAGCAGCCCTCTTCGGTGGCCCGTTCGTATTCATCGAGCGTGAACGATGGCGTGCCGAGCGGATGCGTGCCGTCGGCGCGGAGGGCAACGTAGGGGTTGCCGGCGTAGTCGGGAATGCTGCTGAGATAAACACCACGGGCGCGGTTGAGGTCGGGGTTTTCCACCTCGTCGATGGGGGCGGCGGCGCTGTCTGTGGAAGCGTCGTCGCCGGTGTCGGTTGCGACGGAATCGGAGCCATTGCCGGAGTCCTCGGAGCTCGCTGTTCCCGATTCGAGCCGGGCGACCAAGTCCGCTTCGTCGTCGGTACGGCTGGGACTCTCGTTTTGCTTCTCGGCCAGAGCCGCCGCCTGCTCATCACTTTGCGGCGACAGCAACTTGGGCGCCCCATCGAGCGATCCCGTAAACAGCGCAAATCCCAGCACCACGGCGGTGCCGATGGAAAGTGCTTGCTTGTAGGCGGACTTGCGCGACATTGAGGCTCCTGGATGGACGGTTGGGAATCTACCAGTCTAGCAGGAGCCGGCAGAGGCCGTTCTGTCGAACAAATACTTAAGATTTGGGACAAACGCTACTGGTTCATTTGCTTCATATTTGACGTATGGCTAGATCGAGGTGGAGTCGAGCCAGTTGAGCTTGCACTCGAGAATGCGCTGCTCGCCGGGTTGGCTGCTGCCGTCAAGCAAGGCGAGCAGCATCTCGGCCGCCTCCCTGCCTTCCTGGTCGACGGGCTCGATGATCGTGGAGACGGTCGGCGTGGTGAGGTTGGTCCAGTCTTCGCAGTTGAGTCCCAAAAGACCTATTTGCTGCGGAAGTAGATGGGCCATGGGTTGGAGGGCCTTGTAGACACGGGGAAGCGCCCATTGGTTTTGTACGAAGATGAGCGTGCGCTTGGCGGGGTTGAACTTGTATTTAAAGTATTCGGTGAGCTCGTTGATTGACGGCTTGTTGTGATCGATGGGGATGGCTTTGTAGAGCTGCCCATTCGCGGCCAATGCCTCGGCATATCCCTGAAAACGTTCCATGCGAGTGCGCATTTCGGTCATGTTGGCGGCGATGGAAAAGAAGTCTTCGTAGCCGGCGTCGAGAAGCGCCTGCGTGGCATTGTACACGCCGTCGTAGAGGTTGGTTTTGATCCAGCTGGTGCCTGGGCTGTAGATGGCCGCGTCAAAAAAGACGACGGGCTTGTCGGCGCGCTTGATGCGGTCGTGGACTGCCTTGAAATTTGCCGTGGGCTGGATGATAAAACCATCGACGCCCAGTGAGAGCATTTTGTCGACATACATGAGCTCGGTCTCGGGGTTAAAGTTGCTCGTGCAAACGACCGTCTGGTAGCCCGCGGGGAGCATGACCTGCTCCATGCCGTTGAGGACGAGGCCCGCCCATTTGTTGGTGTTATCCAAGATGATGATGGCGATGACGTGGGTTTGCTTGCCGGTGAGCGTTTGCGCTTGGGCGTTGGGAACGTATCCGAGTTCCTTGATGACGCGCGCAATCTTTGCCTGCGTCTTCTCGCTAAGCTTTTCTCGTTTGTCGTTGAGGTAATACGAGACGCTTGCCGTCGAGGTTCCCGCCTCTCGAGCGACGTCTGCGATCGTAACGCGCTGTTTTGCCACAGTGACTCCTTCCGACAGATGAGCATTTTCCAACATGATGACTTTGAGTCTTGGTGAGGGATGCGCTTTGGTGAGCGACTTTTTCCTTTCATATGAGTATGCAACAAATGCGGTATATGGGTGGGGTCGAAATTTGTGACCGGCATGCGCATCTGCCGTCTACCGAGAAAATCAAATACTTCTTGACTTTTGAAATCGAGGGTAAAATCGCAGGATTCATTTTTGGTTAAACGCATAACTAAATAGCGTAACCAACGCTCTGACCTGCGCGTTTACCGAAATAAACTGGCATTAAGAAAAACGAGCACCTATATTGGTCTTGTCGAAAAGACAGCAAGTCCAAACGGCAGGGGATGCTCCGGAGGCCTCCGCAAACGGTGTCTTGCGCACGCAACTCTATGAAAAGAGGGAAGCAATGAAGATCGTAGGCGTTGCCGCCTGTACCGTGGGTATCGCCCACACGTATATGGCCCAGAAGGCGATTCAGGATGAATGCGCCGCTCGTGGCATCGAGTGCAAAGTCGAGGCTCAGGGTGGTCTGGGTATCGAGAATGAGCTCGCGTAGGAAGACGTTGATTCCGCCGACCTGGTGCTCGAGTCCGTCGACGTGGGTGTCGAGAACGAGGACCGTTTTGAGCAGAAGGTGGCCGAGGGCAAGTTCCTCAAGGTCGGCACCTCGGATGTAATCGCCGATCCGGTAAAGATTATCGACCAGGCTGTCGAGATCATCAAGGCGACGGGCGGTGCCGTTGACGCGTCCAAGGCCGAGGCCAAGGCAGAGAAGAAGGCCGTCTCCGCTGCCCCGCAGGCCCCGACACCGGCGTCCAAGCAGTCCATCTTTGCCGATCCTGGCAAGACGCTGCTCAATGCATTCAATACCGGCGTTTCCTATTTTATCCCCATCGTCGTTATCGGTGGCGTGTTCCTCGCCTTCTCGTTGGCATCCGGTACTGCCGGTGCTAGCGGCATGGAGGTCACCAACCCGTTGATGGTGAGCCTTAACACTATCGGCATGGCCGGCATCTCTATGATGATTCCGGTGCTTGCGGCATACATCGCCTACTCGATGGCCGGTAAGCCCGCACTTGCCCCCGGCTTCGTCCTGGGCTACTTGGTTAACAACGCCGTCGTCACCCCGAGCGGCAACAGCGTTTCGACCGGCTTCTTGGGCGCCATGATCATGGCTGTCATCTGCGGTTACTTTGTCCGCTGGATGAAGACCTGGAAGGTCAACAACACCATCCAGACCATCATGCCCATTCTGATCATCCCGATTCTGACCTCGCTCGTCCTGGGCATGGCTTACATCTACATCCTGGCCACGCCGCTTGGCTTTGTGATGGATTGGCTCACCAGCGTGCTCGGCAGCCTGCAGGGCGGCTCCGCCGTCGTCCTGGGCCTGGTCATTGGTGTTATGACTGCTTTCGATATGGGTGGCCCCATCAACAAGACCGCTTCGACCTTTACCATGGCCATCATGGCCTCCGGCATCTACGGCCCCAACGGTATGTTCCGCGTCGCCGTCGCCATTCCCCCGATTGCTTGCGGCCTCGCTGCGCTCATCGCCAAGAACAAGTTCGATGACGCTGACCGTCAGATGGGCATCTCTGCTCTGTTCATGGGCTGCATCGGTATTACCGAGGGCGCTATTCCCTTCGCGGTCAAGGATCTTGGCCACACCCTGCCCGGCATTTGCATCGGCTCTGCCGTGGGCGCGGCGCTTGCCGCCTTCCAGGGCATCGACTGCTATGTTCCGCATGGTGGCTTTATTGTCGCCCTGGCCACCAACAACGTCGCGCTGTTCTGCCTGGACATCGTGATTGGCTCCTTGGTCGCCGCTGCAATCCTGATTGCCATGAAGCCCACGCTCGATAAGCAGGCCAAGTAAACCTTTAAGGACTCCGGTTGTGCGGAGGGATGGATTTGACTCCGCACAACCACCCCTACACAACAAAATCCATCCGCACTGATAGGGCCCACATCTGGGTCCCAGGGAACTTTTGTCAAAAATCCTCTGGAGAAGGAGAACAAAATGTCCAACCTCACCATCCGCCAGGCCGTTCAGGGCATGCTCAAGCTGCAGGACAGCGGCGATCACGCAACCATGGTCGGCATTGGTCCCATGAGCCCCAACCTGATTCAGGCCGTGTTCGAGCTTGCCAAGGACGAGGATTTCCCGCCCATGTTTATCGCTAGCCGCAACCAGGTCGATATGGACGAGATGGGCGCCGGCTACGTCAACGGTTGGGACCAGACGCGCTTTGCCGCCGACATTAAGAAGGTTGCCGACGAGGTGGGTTATACCGGTCCGTACTACCTGTGCCGCGATCACGGCGGTCCGTGGCAGCGCGACGAGGAGCGTAACGCCCACCTGCCCGAGGACGAGGCCATGGAGCTCGCCCGCAAGTCCTTTGTCGCCGACATGGAGGCAGGCTTTGACCTGCTGATGGTCGACCCCACCAAGGACCCCTATCAGATCGGCAAGGTTATTCCGCTCGACGTGGTGCTTCGCCGCACGATCGATCTTATCGACTATCTTGAGCAGTACCGTCGCGAGCATAACCTGCCCGAGGTTGCCTATGAGGTCGGTACCGAGGAGACCAATGGCGGCCTGACCTCCACCGACAAGTACGAGGAGTTCATTTCTCAGCTGCAGCCCGAGCTCGAGAAGCGCGGCTGCCCCATGCCCACCTTTATCGTCGGCCAGACCGGTACGCTCACCCGTTGGACCGAGCAGGTCGGTCATTACAACTTTAAGAATGCCCGCGAGCTCGCCGACATGGCCAAGCGCTACGGCGTGGGCCTGAAGGAGCACAACGCCGACTACCTGGACGACGCGACGCTGCTCGAGCACATCCCGGCACACGTGACCGCTTCCAATGTCGCCCCTCAGTACGGCACCGAGGAGACCCGCGCTTACCTCAAGCTCTGCGCTACCGAGCAGATTCTGGTCGACAACGGCCTGTGCGACGATCCCTCCGATCTGTATCACACGCTGCTGGTCAAGGCCATCAAGACCGAGCGCTGGCGCAAGTGGATGACCGGCGACGATGTCAACCTGCAGGTTGACGACATTCTGGCCGACGACGAGCTCAGCCTGAAGATTCTGGATGTCTCCGGCCACTACGCGTTCAACGATCCCGAGGTCAAGGAGCAGGTCGAGAAGCTCTATCGCAACCTCGCTGCCCAGGACATTGACGGCAAGCGCTTTGTGATCGAGCACATCAAGCGCCCGATCAAGCAGTACGTCGTCGGTCTTAACCTCAAGGGCGTCACGAGCCGCATCGAGGCTGCCCTCGCCGAGTAAGTTGTTTCGGTCTGGCCAGCGAGTCGACCGTTGTCCTTGGGTCACCAGTTTTTCTCTTGAAGGAGTGCACCATGAAGTTCTTTATCGATACCGCCAACCTTGACGAGATTGCCGAGGCCAAGAGCTGGGGCTGTCTTGCCGGTGTCACCACCAACCCGTCCCTGTATGCCAAGACCGGCGGTAAGCTTGCAGACTTTGAGCCTCATATGCTCAAGATCGCCGAGCTTTGCGAGGGACTGCCCGTGTCTGCTGAGTCCACCGCGACTACTGCCGAGGGCATGATCGAGGAGGGCAAGCGTCTTGCCGCCCTGGCTCCCAACATCGTGGTTAAGCTCCCCGTGTGCGAGGCCGGCCTTGCCGCTTGCCGCGCCCTGGCCGATGCGGGTGTGCGCGTCAACATGACGCTTGTTTTCTCGCCGACCCAGGCCCTCATGGCCGCCAACGCCGGTGCCCGCTACATCAGCCCGTTTGTCGGTCGCTTCGACGACATCGCCGAGGACGGCATTTCGCAGCTCGACAACGTTGTGACCTGCATCAAGAACTATGACTGGACCGGCAAGAACGTCGACGACACCGTCGAGATCATCACCGCGTCCGTCCGTACGCCCAATCATGTGACCCAGGCGGCGCTGCTCGGTGCCGATATTGCGACCGTCCCCATGGCCGCTCTTAAGAAGTGCCTGCACCACCCGCTGACTGACCAGGGCCTTGCCTCGTTCGAGGCCGACTGGAAAAAGGTTGTCGAGGCGCAGTAACGATGGTTCTGCCGGCCCAGCATGCGTTATGCCGGGCCGGCGTGCTCAAGAGAGGAAGTGCCATGACCGATCAGGAACTGGCCAAGATTGCCAATGAGGTCCGCCGCGGTATCGTCGCGGGCGTCCATGCCGCCAAGTCGGGGCATCCGGGCGGATCGCTTGGCGCCGCCGACATTATGACCTACCTCTACTTTGAGGAAATGAATGTCGATCCGGCGAATCCGAACCGTGCTGAGCGCGACCGCTTTGTGCTTTCCAAGGGACATTGCGCTCCGGCACTCTATGCTGTGCTTGCTGAGCGTGGGTTCTTTCCCAAGGAGGAGCTCGAGACGCTCCGTCATATCGGCAGCCGACTGCAGGGCCATCCCAATATGAATGACACGCCAGGCGTCGACATGTCGACCGGTTCACTCGGTCAGGGCATTTCCGCTGCGGTTGGAATGGCGCTTGCCGCAAAGCACTGGGGCGACAGCTACCGCGTCTACACGCTGCTGGGCGACGGCGAGTGCGAGGAGGGCCAGGTGTGGGAGGCGGCCATGTTCGCCGGTAATCACGATTTGGATAACCTTGTCGCCATTGTCGATCACAATGGCCTGCAAATTGACGGCAGTATCGACGAGGTTAACTCGGCTATGCCGCTCGCCGACAAGTTCCGTGCCTTTAAGTGGCATGTGATCGAGCTCGCCGACGGCAACGACATGGCACAGATTGCCGCCGCCTTTGCCGAGGCCCGCAAAGTGAGCGGGTCACCGGTGGCCATTATCGCCGAGACGGTGAAGGGCAAGGGCGTCTCCTTTATGGAAAACCAGGTGGGCTGGCACGGCAAGGCGCCCAACGATGAACAGTTTGAGCAGGCCATGGCCGAGCTCGCGGCAGCAGGGGAGGAGCTCTAATGGCAGACGTCAAGAAGGTCGCCACGCGCGTTAGCTACGGCGAGGCACTTGTCGAGCTGGGCAATGAGCGCGATGACTTTGTAGTGCTCGATGCCGACCTGGCCGCCGCCACACAGACCGGTAAGTTTAAGGCTGCCCATCCTGAGCGCTTTTACGATGCCGGCATCGCCGAGAGCAACTTGATGGGGCTTGCCGCCGGCATTGCGACCACGGGTCGCGTCGCCTTTGCGAGCACCTTTGCGATGTTTGCCGCCGGTCGCGCCTACGAGCAGGTCCGCAATTCCATTGGCTACCCGCACCTCAACGTCAAGATTGGCGCCACCCATGCCGGCATTTCGGTGGGCGAGGACGGCGCCACGCACCAGTGCTGCGAGGATATCGCACTCATGCGTACGATTCCGGGTATGACGGTGGTCGTTCCCGCCGACGATGTCGAGGCCCGCGCCTGTGTGCGCGCCGCCTATGAGTTTGAGGGGCCGGTCTACATGCGCTTCGGCCGCCTGGCAACACCGGTCATCAACGATCACGAGGACTACGAGTTCAAGATCGGCCGCGGTGTTGTTGTACGGGAGGGCTCTGATGTCACGATCGTCGCGTGCGGTCTCATGGTCGCTGAGGCACTCGCTGCTGCCGAGGCGCTCGCTGCCGACGGCATCGATGCTGAGGTCATCAACATGCATACGATCAAACCGCTCGATGAGCGTTTGGTGGTTGCCAGCGCCAAGAAGACCGGTCGCGTGGTCACCGCCGAGGAGCATTCGATTATCGGTGGTCTTGGCGAGGCCGTTGCCTCGGTGCTCGCGGAGCAGCATCCAGTGCCGATGCGTCGCGTCGGCGTGCGCGATGTGTACGGCGAGTCCGGCCCTGCGGTCGATTTGCTGCATAAGTACGGTTTGGACGCCGACGGCATCGAAGCTGCGGTCAGGTCCGTGTTGTAAGGAAGGCTTTCCATGGGGTTTGTATCTGCCAACCAAGTGACGATTGGCTACGCCGCCGCCTCGCGCGAGGACGCGCTGCATTATCTGTCCGAGCAGGCTGTTGAGCTTGGTTTTGCCGATGACGCGTCTGCTGTAGAGGCGGCTTTTATTGCTCGCGAAAACGAGGCCGAGACTGGCCTCGTCGCCGGTTTTGCCGTTCCGCATGCCAAGAGCGATGCGATCCATACGCCGGGCGTGGCCGTGCTCAAGCTGTCCGAGCCTGTTGAGTGGCCGAGCTTTGATGGCGTGCCCGTCGATGTGGCGCTCGCGCTGTACGTGCCCGCCGGCGAAGCGGGAACCACGCACCTGCGTCTGCTCTCCAAGGCTGCCGTGATGCTGATGGATGCTGGCTTCCGTGACAGGGTGCGCGAAAGCACCGATCCTGTCGAGATTGCCGAGCTCATCAACGCCGGGCTCGAGGGCTAGAACGGGCTCTCCGTTCCATTAATCGATCCTTCTCCAAGGAAAAGGGCCGCGACGCTATAGGCGTCGCGGCCCTGTCTGCGTTTCCCCAGATAAAACCTGCCAAAAT
>URZJ01000064.1 GCA_900552395.1 uncultured Collinsella sp.
CGCAGTGCCACCAGGTCGTAGATCTCGGAGAATTCCTTGCCCTTGCGCTTCATCTTTTGGTAGATGGACCAATAGTGCTTGGAACGGCCGTTGATCTGGAAGTCTTCCAGGCCAATGCGGTTGAGCTCGTCGGTGAGCGTCTTGATGGTCTCGGCCAGATAGCGCTCGCGAACCTCGCGCGACTCAGCCACCATGCGTGCGATGCGCTGGTAGGCATCGGGCTCAAGGTAGAAGAAGGACAGGTCCTCGAGCTCCCACTTAATAGAGCTCATGCCCAGACGGTCGGCCAGGGGCGCATACACGTCCATGGTCTCGCGGGCCTTAAACAGGCGACGGTCCTCACGCAGGGCCGCAAGGGTGCGCATGTTGTGCAGACGGTCGGCAAGTTTGACGATGATAACGCGAATGTCTTTGGACATGGCGAGGAACATCTTGCGCAGCGTAAGCGCCTGCTTCTCGTCCATGCTATCGACTTCGATGTTGGTGAGCTTGGTCACGCCATCGACGAGCTCGGCCACCGTATCGCCAAACAGGCCGGACACATCGGCAAGCGAGGTCTCGGTATCCTCGACGGTATCATGCAGCAGCGCGGCGCACACCACATCGCAGTCCATCTTGAGATCGGCCAAAATGATGGCCACCTCGACGGGATGGTTGATGTACATCTCACCCGAGCGACGCTTTTGGTTGCAGTGCTTCTCGGCAGCAAAGCAATAGGCCTGCTCCACCTTAGAAAAGTCGTCCCCATTCATATATTTGAGGCACAGGCGCTCCAGCTTGTCGTAGCTGTCCGCCATAATCTCGGGCGGCAGCTCATCGGCATGCTTATAGTGCTCCATCTCCGAGAACGGCTGGAGGGTGGAATCATGGGCGGTACGGGCTGCGGCATCCATCGAGGTCCCCTTCCCCTAGGCCCGCGGTACGATCGGGCGGTTAACTTTGGCTAGCATATCAGAAGCGCACGAATCGAGCGCCCAACTCCGGAAAGCCGAGAACTCCATGCGCGAACGCAAGCCCTCCAAATAGCGAATTGACCTGCTCAATTGCACACGGCCGGGGTTTTCGGCCATCGCGATGCGACGGGTGTCGTCAAACCCCGAGACGCAACAGAAACCAAGCTCTTCGAAGATTCCCAGGCCACTTTCCACCGAGCGCTCGTCGACCGGCGTGCGAGCATCGATGGCAAGGCACATCTGCGCGATGTCGATATCGCTCGCGCTAAAGGAATCGTCCCCGGTCTTGCCGCGGTTGGAGCGCCACATGGTTTGCAGCGCGCGATAGAGCGTGACGAGCTCGTCGCGCTCGGGCGCATAGCAGTCGAGTAGGCGCTCGTTAATGCGGGCGTCGCGCGACGAATAGAGCAGGTGAATCACGGCGGGCCGTCCATCGCGACCGGCGCGTCCGCTCATCTGGTTGAACTCGATGGCGCCAAAGGGCATGTGGTAGAGCACAACATGGCGGATATCGGGAAGGTTGACGCCCTCACCAAAGGCAGAGGTCGAGACGATGCAGCTGAGGCTTCCGTCACGAAACGCTTCCTCGACACGGCGACGATCGGAGCGCGCAAGCCCCGCGTTATAGAACGCGATGCGGGCCGCGCAATCGGGTACCCGCTTGCGCAGCGTCTTAGCAAGCGCCACGGACTGGTCGCGCGAGTTGACGTAGATGACGGTCTTCTCCCCCGTCGCCACGATTGACACCAGGCGGTTCTCGCGGCTCGCAAGATCTCGGTCATCCTCGAGTTGCAAGTTCTCGCGCACGGTCTCGTCGACCACCGTACGGGTAATCGGCAGCACGCGGGCAAGCTCCGCCACGACCGGAGCCGTCGCGGTGGCCGTCGCCGCCATAACGACCGGATCGCCCAGGGCCTTGAGGATATCGGGCATGTCGAGGTATGCGCTGCGGTCGCCGCCCTTGGCAAGACCGGCATGGTGCGCCTCATCGATAACGACAAAGCCGATGCGCCCTGAACGCGCAAAGCGGTCGCGGTGAATAGACAGGAACTCAGGCGTCGTGAGTACGATGCCGGTGCGGCCCGAAGCCAGGCCGGCAAACACATCATCACGCGCCGCCTCCACGGTCTCGCCAGTCAACACGCCCACGCCAATGCCGAGCGCGGCCATCGTCGACGAGAGGTGATAGGCCTGGTCGGCAACGAGCGCGCGCAGCGGATAGACAAAGATGCTCGCACGCCCACGAAGGACCGCCTCGCGCGCGGCATGCACATGGAAGATAAGAGACTTGCCGCGCCCCGTTCCCATAACGGCCAGAACACTTTGGTGATCGGCCAGGGCATCGAGCGCCTCGACCTGCGCGCGGTGCGGCTGGTTCGAGCCGATAAAGCTATGGATAAGCGAGCGCGTCAGCTCGGTATAGGAAAGCTGGGCGAGCGTTTGGCGCTTGCGGGACTCCAGACGAAGACCGGCGTCCGCAGGCTCCACGCCGCGGCGAAGCTCGCATGCCGGATCGTCGATATTGGACGCCGCGGTATCGCGCACCAAGGCATCTTTGATCATGAGCTTGGGCTTCACGCGTCCCTGCCAATGCTCGGCCACGGCCTCGAACACCAAGTCGACGGCGCTGTCGCAATTGATGAGCTTATCGATCTGCGGCACGCGGAACATGATGGCCGGCACACTCGCGGCGCCATCGGTCGCCACAAAGCGCATGTGCTCGCCGGTTTTGCCCACCACGGCGCGATCGCACATCGTCACGCCCTCGGCAGCCAGCAGCGGCACCTTGTTGCCCTGGCCAAACGGCTCAAGACGGGAGATCTGCTCGATGGTCTCGATATTCAGCTCGGAAAGGTCGACGGTGGCGGCGACCTCGTCGGTGTCTTCAAAGTCCTCGGCGGGAAGCTCCGATAGCACGGCGGAAAGGCGGCGGCGGAACTCATCGAGCTTGGATGCCTCGATGGTCACACCCACCGCACCGGCATGTCCGCCGCGACGAATCAGCAGGTCGGAACAGCGCTCGACGGCGTCAAACAGGTTAACTTTGCCCACCGAGCGACCAGAGCCGCGCGCGATACCGCCCTCGATCGAGAACAGCAGCGCCGGCACGTGATAGCGGTTGGTCAGACGGCTTGCCACGATGCCCTTGACGCCCTCGTGCCAGCCCTCGCCCCCCACGACGATTGCGCGCCCGCCGTCATAGGTCTTCTCGACCTTTGCCATGGCATCGCGCGTGAGCTCCGCCTCGATCTCACGGCGCTGGCGGTTGATTTCCTCGAGCTCGGCTGCCAGTGCGCTTGCTTCGATGGGATCGCGGGCAAGCAGCAGGTCGAGCGCCAGCTTGGGATCGGCCATGCGACCGGCAGCGTTTAAGCGGGGAATGAGCGAGAACGATAGGCCATCCGCCGTAATGCTCGAAAGGTCCGCCTTGGCGAGCGCGGCAAGCGCGATATAGCCGGGACGGGCCGTCACGCGCATCTGCTGGATGCCCTCGGCGACCAGTGCGCGATTCTCGGGCGTGAGCGGCATCATGTCGGACACGGTGCCCAGCGCCGCGACCTCTATCAGCGAACGCCAATACGACGGCTTGCCCAAACGCTCGCCCAGGACCTGCACCAGCTTGAGCGCCACGCCGGCACCGGCAAGCTCGCGCGAGGGACCCTCGTCCTCGAGTTTGGGGTCGGTCAGGGGCACGCCCTGCGGCACCTGGTCGGACGGCTCGTGATGGTCCGTGACCACCAAATCGATCCCCAGGCTCTCCAGATAGGAGACCTCCTCCTTGGCGGCAATGCCGTTATCGACGGTCACGATCAGGTTGGGTTGGGCGAGCTCGTTGACGCGGTCGAGCGCCGCACGCGACAGGCCGTAGCCCTCGTCAAAGCGATGCGGAATAAACGGCGTGACATCGGCGCCAAACGTGCGCAGTGCCTCGGTCAACAGGCAGGTCGACGTAATGCCGTCAACGTCAAAATCGCCAAAGACCGCGATGTGCTCGTGGTTGCGAATAGCGCGCTCGACGCGGTCGGCAACGACCGCCATGCCCGGAATAATGAGTGGGTCGGCCCAGTCGCGATCGAGCGAAGGCGTCAAAAACAGCTGACCTTCTTCGATGGATGTAATGCCGTGCGCGACCATAATACGCGCCACCAGCCCGGGAATGCCCAGGCCAGCCGAAAGCTCCTTTTCGAGCTCGGGGTTTTGCTGAGCGACCGCCCAGCGATGCGTCGTCTTAAGCGATGACATAGGCGCCCACCCCCGATAGGGGCAGGTCGCCGCGATACCTCTCACGGTTCATAGCGATGAGTCCTCTGTGTATGCCCGCTTCGGCAGGCAGATCTGTTGAACGGATTTATTATACCGTGCAGAGCAGACGCAAATCGCCGCAGCACGCCGCGGTTTCGGTAAACGATGCCGGTAATAGCCTCGAAATATTCGAGCGTTTCTGACGCACGGACGCATGCGAGCGTCTAGCATATCCATTCAAAACGGGTTCACGGGCAAAGGGAGTCACAAGCGCATATGAAGCAATGGGTTGGACTGGGCAAGTTTCTCGCGGGGCACATGCAGGTCATCGTTCCGATTTGCGTGGCACTCGGCGTGCTCTTTCCCCAACAGATTGGCGTACTCAAGCCCATCGTTCCCACCTTGTTTGCCTTTATGACGTTTCAGGGTGCGCTCAGCAACACCTTTCACCAGGTAACCGAGGTGTTCCGCCGTCCGTTGCACCTAGTCTTGGCGCTGCTCGTCTCGGCGGTGCTTATTCCCATCGCGGCGTATGCCATGGGGTCACTCTTCTTTGGCTCCAACCCCAACCTTGTCTGCGGCATTGTGCTCGAATACAGCGTGCCCGTGGCCGTCACCGCTTTTATGTGGATCAGCATGTTCGGCGGCAACGGCCCGCTCGCGCTCACCATCATCCTGACGTCCTCGGTCATCTCGCCCGTCACGATTCCGCTCACGCTTAAGCTCCTGCTGGGTGCCACCGTTGCAATCGATGTTACGGGCATGATGCAGAACATGGCCTTTATGATCGCCATCCCCGCCGTGCTCGGCATCGTGATCAACGAGTTCACGCGCGGATGGGGACACGAGAAACTCTCCCCCGCGCTTTCGCCCGCCTGCAAGTTTATGATGATGGGTGTCATCGCCTCCAACTCCACCGCCATGAGCGAGTACGTGCTACACATGAATGCGGTGCGCCTGGAAGTCGCCCTCTTTATTTTGACCTTCGCCATCAGCGGCTTTGTCGTCGGCATTCTGGTCGCCCGCGCGTTGCACCTGCCGTATAGCGAGACGACCACCATGTGCTTTACCTGCGGCATGCGCAATATCTCTTCGGGCGCCGTCATCGCCACGCAGTATTTTCCCGGCGAGGTCGTGTTCCCCGTCATGTGCGGCACGCTGTTTCAGCAGGTGCTGGCCTCGATTATCGGGCATCTCTTTGAGTGCCTAACCTGCGAGGAGCGCACCAAACAGCGCAAGCGGGTCGAAGCCGGCCGCGACGCCATGGCGCGCTAGGCTGTCCGCATTACGCGGGTGTTAGTCTTGCTATACGAGCGTTTCCAGATGCGCACGCAGACGCTCAGCATCGATATCGAGCGTCGTCTCGGCATTGACTTGGGCCAAACGATAGCCGACAAAGTAGGGCGAAACCACCCAACGCGGCAGCGCCTTGGCAATGGTCCGACCGCCCAGGTGATAGAAGAACAAGTTGTACGACTCTGCGCGACCACCGTGGTGCTCGTTTAGGATATAGCGCAGAGCTACCTGGATCGCATCGGCAAAGAGATCCGCCTCGGCTTGGTCTCGTGCGTCATCGCTGGCGGCGATTCCCTGCGGGGCTGAAACGTTGATCTCAAAGAACCCCATGATCGGTTCGGTTGAGATATTGACCGAGATTCTCCCCTGTTGCCAGACATTGATGCCTTCGAAATTGGCAGAAGTCAGCGAAGTGTAGCCGTCTTCCTGCTCCAAACCCACAATCTGCATGTGCGGATGAACGAGACTACCGCCCGAGAGCGGACCCTTGTTCTTGTACATGAGAACGCTGCGATACTGCTGTGAATCGATCATCTGCTGCCAGCAACCCAGGGCAAACCGTATCACATGGTGGAGTTCATCCGGCTCATAGATCACCAGGTCGGCATCGTGATCGGCCGACTCGATCAGCACGGTTTGACGGGTGGCGCGCAGGGTCTTGAACTTATTCTCGAGCCAGATGCAGTCACCATCGCGCCGGATGATATCGGCAAGTTCCTCGGTATCGCAAAAGGGACACGCGGTGCCAGGGCGCCGGTTGTCGTCGGGCTTACCGTTCGCCTGCTGAACGTCAAATACCAGCGCCACGGGTTACGCCTCCAGCGGCACGATCTTGGTGCCATGGAGCTCGGAGACGCTCAATGCCGCCGCCACGGTATCGCGGTTGGCCGTAGAAATGCCGCCGCCGGGAAGGATGGTCAGGCGGTCGCCCGCATACTCGACAAGACGCGACAGGTGCTCCAGGTTGTCCTCGATCGGCGTTCCGGCAGCACCACCATGCGTCAGGATGCGCGTGATGCCGCAGTCGGCGAGTGTGTCAATGGCGTCCAGCTGAGCCTCGGGCGAGAGCTGGTCAAAGGCCATGTGGAAGGTGATATCGATGGCCCCGCGCTTGCACTCCTCGGTCGCGCAGCCCGTAGCCATCACGAGGGCGCCGAGGGTGAGCTCGTCGAGCGCCCAGCCGCCGGCACAGGGCTTGCAGCAGCCAAAGACCAGGCCGTCAACGCCGGCGCTCACGGCAAGACCCAAGTCCATCTCCATCATGCGCAGCTCGTCCTGGTTGTAGTGAAAGTCACCGCCACGCGGGCGAATCATGCACATCACTCGCGCGTCATGCTCGTGAGCATAGCTGACCGTAGTGCTGATAACGCCGGCCGAGGGCGTGGTACCACCGACGGCAAGGTTGTCGCACAACTCGATGCGCTTAGCACCGGCATCGATAGCCGCCGGCACACGCTCAAAGTTCTCGGCACAAAACTCGTACAGCATAGATAGCCCCCAGGAGACATTTCGATTTCCACACGGCATTGTCGCACGTTAAATAGCAACCCGCACGATGGAACAAAACCTTGACAAGGAGTGTCCCAAAGTGCCGGCACATAAGGAACGTCCCCAGGTGCCACCTTGAGCGATGGGTACTCATTTAAGTACGTCCCCAATGAGTACCCGCAGGGGACAGACAGACCGGACTCCCTATACGACAACTGTTGACATCATATACTATGTGTCATATAGTAGGTGTTACACAGTATACTACGAAAGGAGGTGTGCGGATGGAGGCACAGATGAAGCGCGGCTTCCTCGAGGCCTGCGTGCTCGCGGCCGTCTCGGGCGAGGAATCCTACGGCTATCAGATCGTGAAGGACGTGCCCGCGAGTATGGGGCTCACGGAATCCACGCTCTATCCGTTGCTCAAGCGCCTGGAGAAGGCGGGCTGCATCACCGCGCGCTCCGCCGAGCACAACGGGCGGCTGCGGAGGTACTACCGCATCACGGACGCCGGGCGCGAGCGTATCGCCGAGTTCCTCGCCGAATGGCCATCCGTGCAGGAGATCTACCGTTACGTGGAGGGGGCGCACCATGACGCGCGATGAGTTCTTGAACCGGCTGGGCGAGCTTCTGGCCTGCCTGCCGGCAGATCAGGTAAAGGAAACGCAGGAGTTCTACGCGGAGGCCATCGCCGACCGTATGGAGGACGGCATGACGGAGGCCGAGGCTGTGGCCGCCATGGGCACGCCCGGTGAGGTCGCCGAGGCAACGCTCGACGAACTGCCCGCCGTGCCGCGCGCGATCGCGAGGACCAAGCGCAAGAGCACGGCACTTCTATGGGCGCTCGCCATCGTGGGCTCTCCGGTATGGATTCCGCTGCTGCTCGCGTTCGTCGCCGTTGCCGCTGCAGTCTACATCTGTATTTGGGTTCTTGCGCTCTGCGTGTGGATCGTGGCCGCGGCATTCGGGGGCGCGGGCCTGGTAGGGCTCCTGTTCGCCGTGGACGGCATCATTATCGGGCATGTTCCGTACGTTTTGGCCTCGATGGGAATGGGATTCGCTTCCATCGGTGTGGCGCTCCTCACGGGAGCCGGCGCCTGGACGGCGTCCAAGCAGATCGCGCGCCTCTCTGCCCTTTGGGCGAAGAAAGCCGTTTCGCCCTTCTGGAAAGATCGAGGCAATAAGAGCCGCATGGGCGCTGAAGCGGCGCCGCTCACGGCATAGGAAGGAGTGCAAACATGTCCAGCGTAAAAAAGATTTACCTTGCCGTAGCGGGTGGGCTTGTTGCCACGGGGCTCGTCCTGGCTGCTATCGGATTTGTGGCCTCCGGCTTTAACCTCGCTGTGTTCAACACGCAGATCGACCTGCGCGATGACACCATCATTCTGGGTGGTGTTGAAATAGACGACCCGACAGGGCTTCCACTCATCGAGCAGCTTGCCGAGGTCGGCGAGATCCATATTGGATCTGCAACGACTGGTTCGTCTTCTCCTCGCAAATGATCGAGCTCGTAGCAGCCGTCCCCCCCTTCGGGCGCACCACGACGGGCATGAGCACGCCGCGCTCGGAGCCTTTTTGCGAGACCTTCCGTCACGCTCTTCCTGCGTGGTGAACCGGTCATCGACCGACGAGAGGCTGATGGGAATCTCTCGACTTCGGGCCAATCCCGCTCACCGATCTGGTCTTCCTTCGTGATGCGCACATAAGCGAGCAGACACCGCGCAGTGCTTCAGCGCGGCCGCACTTCCACGTCTATGACGGAGGTGCCCGGCGGCGTCTTGGCAATCCCCTTGTTTGCAGGCGTTAACGCGTGGGGATCGCCCACTCGGGGGTCGAGGCCGCCGAGGACGGCGGCGAACCTCGCGGTGTCATTCGACATCGCGAGGTTCCCGGACCATGACCACCTGGCCTC
>URZJ01000065.1 GCA_900552395.1 uncultured Collinsella sp.
CTTGTACAGATAACGAGCCAGCTCATGGAGCTTAAACTTGTTCTCCTTGAGGATCTGCAGAGCGCGCTCGTGCGCATCCTCGATCAGCTTGGCGACAATCGCGTCCACGCGTTCGGCCGTACCGGGGGCGCAGGTGAGCGACGTATCCTGGTTGAGGTACGCATTCTGAACGGTACCGAGCGCCATCATGCCAAACTCATCGGACATGCCAAAGCGCGTCACCATGTTGCGGGCGAGCTTGGTGGCCTGCTCGATATCGTTGGCGGCACCGGTCGTCATCTCGCCAAAGATAAGCTCCTCGGCTGCACGGCCACCGCAATAGACAGCGAGCTTGTCCAGGACTTCCTGGCGCGTGGTCAGGAAGCGCTCATCCTCCTCGACCTGCATGGTGTAGCCCAGAGCACCGCTCGTACGCGGCACGATGGTGATCTTGGTAACCGGCGCAGAACCCTTCTGGCGGGCGGCAACGATGGCATGGCCGATCTCGTGATAGGACACGACCTGTTTCTCGTGGTCGGACAGAACCGTGGACTTACGCTGCTGGCCGGCGATGACGACCTCCACCGACTCCTCAAAGTCATCCTGAGTCGCGCGCTTGCGACCCTCGCGGACGGCACGCAGCGCGCCCTCGTTGATGATATTGGCCAGGTCGGCGCCCGAGGCACCGGGCGTGGCGCGGGCAATCGCGGTCAGGTCGATCGGCGGCTGAGTCTTCACGCTCTTGGCATGCAACTCAAGGATGTTCTTACGGCCGGTCAGATCGGGCAGCTCAACGGGGATGCGGCGGTCGAAGCGGCCAGGGTGATGCCGGAGGCCAGGCCCTTCTTGTCGATGAACCACTTTTGGCCGGTGGTGAGCGCCGGGTTGTAACCCAGGCCGTTGCCGATGGCGGCGACGAGCGAGAACCACAGGTAGAACTGCCACGGCTCGGTGACGGTGCCGGACATGAACCAGCCCAAGCCGTAGCACACGGCGGCGGCGATCACGACGTTGCGCGGGCCGATCTTATCGGAGATGCGACCGGCGAAGATGCCCGTCACGGCCATGATGGTCTGAAAGACCGGGAAAGCCCAGGTAAGAGCGCTGGACCACTCGGGGTAGACGGCGAGCAGGTTCTTGCTCACGACGGAATACAGTGCGATGGAGCTGATGAAGAACATGGTGACGCACGCGGCGGAAAGCACGACGGCGCGACCCTTGTTGGAGTTGGTGGAAGCCATTGGACTCTTTCTAATCGATGCGGGGGAGGGGCGGGCATCACCGCGAGCCTCCCTGTCGGGCTGGTTTACTGGTCAGTGGGCTTTGCGACGCCGGACTCGTCGGACCAAAGCTCGACGCCCTTGTTCTTGAGGTAGTTGTCGGCAAAGGCTCGGCGGCCGCCGGGCTTGGCGGTGAGGTCGCCCATCATGTTGGAGAAACCGCCGTCGACCTTGATGGCGTCGCCGGTGGTAAAGTCCGAGCGCCTGGACGCCAGGAACATGACGGCGTTGGCGATATCGCTGACCTCGCCGATGCGGCGCGTAGCGATAAGGCGGCTGCGGCTCTTCTCGACCTCGGGGTCAGCGTAAAAGCTCGCCGACATGGGGGTCTTGACAAAGCAGGGCTCGACGCAGTTGGAGCGCACGCCGTAGGGGCCCCACTCGGCGGCCAGCATCTTGGACATCATGTTGACGCCCGCCTTGGTGGAGCTGTACACGCCCGAGAACGTCTCGGGGGAGTGGCTGGCAACGGTCGAGATGTGCACCAGACGACCCTGGCCGGCCTTGATCATCTCGCGACCAAAGCGCTGCGAAGTGATGAAGTAGCCGGTAAGGTTGACGTTGATGACGTCGTTCCAGTCACTCAACGGCAGGTCCTCCATGGCTGCGAAGCGCAGGATGCCGGCGGTGTTGACGAGGACGTCGACGCGGCCGAAGTCGGCGATGGTGGCGTCGACGGCGGCCTGAACCTCGCCCTCGTTGCAGGCGTTCATCTTGTAGCCCTCGGCGTGGATGCCAAACTCGGCGGCGAGGTCGGCGGCTGCGGCCTTGACCTTTTCCTCGTCTAGGTCGAGCAGGACGACGTTGGCGCCGTTGCGGGCGAACTCGCGGCAAATCTCGACGCCCATGCCGCCGAGTGCGCCGGTAACGGCGCATACATCGCCCTCGAGCTTAAGCCAATTGCTCATAGGAACTTCCCTTCTTGTGCCTCCCGGTGGGTCGCTCCCATTAATCGACCCACGTGGTTTTCGCTGGTTATCGTATGCTTTGGATTTGCGCAGGTGAATTGCATATTTGTTAGAATGGCGTTAACCGTAGGTTTACACTGTGCATTGAGGTTTGTTCTCAATTGAGCTCGTGACCTGCGAAAACGACCCCCTGCGGTGCTGTGGGCCCGCGCGTGCGAAAACGGGAGATTGACGTGTACGATCGACGACTTGAGGCCATATCGGCCGCCGCGGAGCTGGGAAGTTTCTCGCGTGCCGCGGCAAAGCTGCGCGTGTCGACGCCGGCACTCGTCAAGCAGGTTTCGGGCTTCGAGGCCGAGTTCGGCATCACGCTGTTCGAGCGCTCGCATTCGGGCGTCAAGGTGACGCCGGCTGGTGCGCTACTGGTGGACGACGCGCGCTCGATCATGCGCCAGTCTGAGGACGCACTGCGTCGTGCCCGGCGCGCGGCGGGCGATGGCGGTGCGGTGCGCCTGGGCGTGTCGATGATGTGCCCGGGGCGCCAGACACTGTCGATGTGGACGGGCGTGCACGAGCTGGAGCCGTCACTGCGCTTTGAGATTGTGCCGGTGAGTGACCTTTATGATGAGCGCGAGACCGTTATGCGCAGTCTGGGACGCGAGGTCGACGTGGTGCAGTCGAGTTTTTCGACCCCGCGCTGGGGAGACGCCTGCCAAAAGCTTCGCATCGTTACCGTGCCGTTTTATATCGACGTGCCGCGCACAAGCCGACTCGCGCGCAAGACGCGCATCACGGTTGCCGACCTGGAGGGTATGCGCCTGCGCGTGCTTCGTCACGGCAACGACGCCATGGACAGCCTGCGTATCGATCTTTTGGCCGACGGCGGCGTGGACGTGATCGACGTGGACAGCTTTGACTTTGCGCTTTTTAACGAGGCGGAGGAAAAGGGCGACGCGGTGCTCACCTGCGGAGCGTGGTCGGGCGTGCACCCGGCCTTTGTGGGCGTACCGTTTTTGTGCGGCCGCGAGGTGCCGGTCTATTTGCACTACCCGCTCGAGCCCACCCTCCAAGTCCAAAAATTCGTCAACGCCATTGCCCAACTCCTCAAGTAGCTCACACAAAACGAGGCCCTGGCCAAACGGCCAGGGCCTCACTAACTTTTATTCCGTTCTAAATGACGGGCTGATTGCGCGCAGGAGGGTGCCCCCGGGGCGGCGGGGTATTTCCTCCGCGCGCAGTTTCGCAGCGAAGCGAGAATGTTTGAGCACGGAGGAATTACCCCGCCGCCCCCGGGGCACCCTCCGTGGAACAAACCTGCCTACTCCAGCTCAAACGCGCCGGTATATAGCTGGTAGTAATACCCGCGCTTGGCGATCAGCTCGTCGTGGTTGCCGCGCTCGATGATGCGGCCGTGATCCAGACAGATGATCGCGTCGGAGTTGCGCACGGTGGACAGGCGGTGCGCGATGACAAACGTCGTGCGGCCCTCCATGAGTTTATCCATGCCCGCCTGCACGATAGCCTCGGTGCGGGTGTCGATACTCGATGTGGCTTCGTCCAGAATCATCGCCGGCGGATCGGCGACGGCGGCGCGCGCGATCGAAATCAGCTGGCGCTGGCCCTGCGAAAGCTGGGCACCGTTACCGGTAAGCATGGTGTCGTAGCCGTCGGGCAGGCGGGTGATAAAGTCGTCGGCGCCGGCGAGCTTGGCCGCCGCGATGCACTCCTCGTCGGTGGCGCTCAGGTTGCCGTAGCGGATGTTATCCATCACGGTGCCGGTGAACAGGTTCACGTCCTGCAGCACGACGCCCAGGCTTCGGCGCAGGTCGGCCTTGCGGATCTTGTTGACGTTGATGCCGTCGTAGCGGATCTTGCCGTCGGCGATGTCGTAGAAGCGGTTGATGAGGTTGGTGATGGTCGTCTTGCCGGCTCCGGTGGCGCCGACAAACGCGACCTTCTGGCCCGGCTTGGCAAACACGGACACGCCGTGCAGCACCTCGTGGTCGGGCGTGTAACCAAAGTCCACGTTGTCCATAACCAGATCGCCGCGCAGCGGTACGTACTCGATCTCGCCGGTTGCGCGGTGCGGATGTTTCCATGCCCACATGCCGGTGTGGTGGTCGGCCTCCTCGAGCTGCCAGGTATCGGGGTTGACCTGCGCGTTGACGAGCGTCACATAGCCTTCGTCGGCTTCGGGCTTCTCGTCGATGAGCTCAAAGATACGGTCGGCGCCGGCGAGGCCCATGACCACGGCGTTGATCTGCTGCGAGATCTGGCCGATCTGTCCGCAGAACTGCTTGGTCATGTTGAGGAACGGCACCACGACGGCGATGGACAGCGCCATGCCCGAGATGCTCAGGTTGGGCACGCCCAGCGCCAGGAAAATGCCGCCCGCCAGTGCGACCAGCACGTAGAGCAGGTTGCCCAGGTTCATAAGGATGGGCATGAGGATGTTAGCGTACATGTTGGCCTTCTGGGAGACCTCGAAGAGCTTCTCGTTGCGCTCGTCAAAATCGGCCTCGGCGGCAGACTCGTGGCAGAACGCCTTGACGACCTTCTGACCGTTCATGACTTCCTCGATATGGCCCTCGACCACGCCGAGCTCGGTCTGCTGCGCAATGAAGAAACGCGCGGAATTGGAGCCGAGCAGCTTGGTCATAAAGGTCATAAAGGCGACGCCGGCGATGATGACCAGGCACATCCACACGCTGTAGTACAGCATGATAAAGAACACCGTGACGATGATGATGATCGTCATGAGCAGGTTGGGCAGCGACTGACTGATCATCTGGCGCAGCGTATCGATGTCGTTGGTGTAGTGGCTCATGATATCGCCGCGCTGGTGCGTGTCGAAGTAGCGGATCGGCAGGTCCTGCATGCGGTTGAACATCATCTCGCGCAGCTTCTCGAGCGAGCCCTGCGTGACGATAGCCATGGCGCGGTTCCAGAAGAGCGAGGACAGGACACCGACGCCGTAGATGCAGGCGAGGGTGGTCACGAGCTGCAGAATCTTGGGCTGTGCGGCTTCCCAATCGCCCGACTGCCACGATTCGCTAATAATCTGCAGGGCGCTCTGCAGGAAGGTCGCGCCGATGGAGTTGATGATGGCGCAGAGCACCACGCCGGCGACGACAAGGGGCAAAAGCACGGGATAGAAGTCAAAGAGCGTCTTGATGAGGCGCGACATGGTGCCGCCCTTACGGTTGAGCGCGCGCTCGGCGGTCGTTGCCTTACTCATGAGCCTCGCCTCCTTCCTGGGTCTGAGCTTGCGTTGCGGATGCCTCGGTGTCGGCCTCGACGGCCCCTTCGCCCTCGGCAGACATCTTGTTTTGCGAGGTAAAGGTCTCTCGGTAGATCTCGCTCGTCTTGAGCAGCTCTTCGTGGTTGCCGATCTGTGCGATGCGGCCGCCCTCCATGACAATGATGCGGTCTGCGTCCTGCACGGAGCTGATGCGCTGGGCGATGATGAGCTTGGTCGTGTTGGGCAGATAGCTTGCCAGGCCTGCGCGAATCTTGGCGTCAGTCTTGGTGTCGACGGCGCTGGTGGAGTCGTCCAGGATCAAGATCTTGGGGCGACGCAACAGGGCGCGTGCAATGCACAGGCGCTGCTTCTGACCGCCCGAAACATTAGAGCCGCCCTGTTCGATCCAGGTGTCGTAGCCCTTGGGGAAACCGTCGACAAACTCGTCGGCGCAGGCCAGATGCGCTGCCTCGCGGACTTCCTCGTCGGTGGCGTTCGGGTCGCCCCAACGCAGGTTCTCGGCGATGGTGCCGCTAAACAGCACGTTTTTCTGCAGCACCATGGCGACCTGGTGACGCAGCGCGTCCAGGTCGTAGTCGCGCACGTCCACGCCGCCCACGCGCACAGCGCCTTCGGTGGTGTCGTACAGGCGGGCGATGAGGTTAACGAGCGTGGACTTGGCCGAGCCGGTGCCGCCGATGATGCCGATGGTCTCGCCGCTCGTAATGTGCAGGTCGATATCGTCGAGCGCCTGGCGCTTCGCATGCTTGGAATACTTAAAGCTCACGTGGTCAAAGTCGATGGAACCGTCGGCAACCTCGAGCACGGCCTCGGCGGGATCGGCGATCGTGGGCTCGGCGGCCAGCACCTCGGCAATGCGGTGTGCCGATTCGTCGGCCATGGTCACCATGACAAAGATCATCGACAGCTGCATCAGGCTCATGAGAATCTGGAAACCATAGGTAAAGGTCGAGGAGAGCTGGCCCACGTCGAATAGCGTGCCCTGGCTCGTGATAATGAGCTTGGAGCCCAGGTAGATGATGACGACAAACGCGCCGTTGACGCAGATGTTCATCATGGGGTTGTTAAAGGCGAGCAGCTTCTCGGCGCGGGTGAAGTCCATCTGGACGTCGCGAGCGGCGGTCGCGAACTTCTCCTTCTCAAAGTCTTCGCGCACATAGCTCTTGACCACGCGCATGCCGGTGACGTTTTCCTCGACGGACTCGTTAAGGGCGTCGTACTTGTGGAACACGCGCGAGAAGATGGGGCGCACCTTAAAGATGATAAAGAACAGTCCAAAGCCCAGCAGCGGAATGATGACCAGGTAGACCATGGCGACGCTGCCGCCCATGATAAACGCCATGGTAAAGGCGAAGATCAATACCAGCGGCGCCCGCACGGCGATACGGATGATCATCATAAAGGCCTGCTGTACGTTGTTGATATCGGTGGTCAGGCGCGTGACGAGCGAGGAGCTCGAGAACTCATCGATGTTGGCAAAGCTGAACGTCTGGATCTTGTAGAACAGGTCGTGACGCAGGTTCTTGGCGAACCCGCAGCTCGCATGGCTGCAGGTGACGCCGGCCGCGGCGCCAAAAGCAAGCGACGTCAGCGCGATGAGCACCAAAAAGCCTGCGGTGGGAAGCATCTCGGCTACGGTGGCGCCGTCTTTGATGGCGTCGATCAGGTTGGCGGTGATAAATGGAATCAGCATCTCGCAGAGCACCTCGCCAAGCACGAGCAGCGGCGTGGCAACGGTGACTTTCATATAGTCGCGGATGCTTCCCATGAGGGTTTTAATCATCCAGTTCCTCCCAGGTTACGCGGATTTTATCGAGCATTTCGGCGAGGTCCTCGCGCTCGTCGTGGGTGAGCGCGCTAAAGGCCCGTTCTCTAAAGCGGATGCGGGCCGCCTGGTCGATGCGGGCGTTTTCCCGGCCGGTTTCGGTCAGGCGAATGGTGAGTTGCCGTCGATCCTTGGGGTTACGGCTGCGCTCGATGAGGCCGTTGAGCTCGAGCTTGGACAGGATCTCGGAAAGCGATCCCGGCTTGAGGTCAAAGTGCATGCCGAGCTCCTGCTGCGACATCTCGCCGCCGGGTTGCTTGGCTAGCAGGCAGATGATGGGCGCCTTGCCGGATACGCCTCCGCCATGAAAGTGCATGTAATGGCCGCAAAAGCCCAGGCCATTGAGGATGCGCTTGGCAAGCTTGTCTTCTGAGCTAACCGCTTCGGGTGCATCCGCCGGCTGTGACGGGTCGCCGCCGGGCTCGTGCGGATAGACGAGTGCTTCAACACACATGTCGCTGCAATGCTCCTTTCTTTAGTTAAACAGAGGGATTGTTCTGTACCTAAGTGATTCTAGAGGTACCTAACTGATTGTCAAGGTACCGAATTGATTTAGTTTTGGTGCGGGGGGACAGGCGGCTTTGCCCCATGCGAAAAGACTTCTAAGGCCAGCTTCTGGAATTAGAGGCGTCAGAAAAAATCTAAGAACAAAATAGCGTCCAAACTTGGTCTTACATCCGAGGATAAGACTTAGATTGCGCTGCGCTACACTTAGTCGCACTGTGGCGCTGCCGCGCCGCACCCGAAACAAGGGAGACCCTCATGAAGAACACTCAGCTGCTGCTGATCAACGATATGTGCGGCTACGGCAAGGTCGCGCTTTCTGCCATGCTGCCGGTGCTGTCGCACATGGGCTATCGCATTCACAACCTGCCGACGGCGCTCGTTTCCGACACGCTCAACTACCCCAAGTTCTACATCCACGACACCACTGAGTACGTGCGCCAAAGCCTCGCTATCTGGGAGGAGCTCGGCTTTGAGTTCGACGCCATCTCGACCGGCTTTATCGTGACCGAGGAAGAGACGCGCATTATTTCGGACTTCTGCCACCGTCGCGCGCAAAAGGGCACCAAGGTGTTCGTCGACCCCATCATGGGCGACAACGGCAAGCTCTATGCCGGTGTGCCCGAGTCCACGATTGGCCTTATGCAGCACCTGCTGGAGTGCGCAGACTACGCGGTGCCCAACTACACCGAGGCCTGTCTGCTCACCGATGCGCCTATTGCAGAGCAGATCACGCCCGATGAGGCCCGCGCCCTTGTGGACGCCGTGCGCGAGCTGGGTGCCAAGTCGGTAGTCATTACGAGCGCCGTGGTCAATGGCACGAACGCGGTTATCGGTTACGACCATGTGGCGGGGGAGTACTTCACGATCTCCTTCGAGCTGATCCCGGTGTACTTCCCGGGTACGGGCGATACGTTCTCGGCCGTGCTTATGGGTCGCGTGATGAGCGGTTGGACGCTTCAGCGCGCCACGGCCGATGCCATGCGCGTGGTGGCCGAGCTTATCGAGCGCAATGCTGTGCAGGAGGATAAGTCTGCCGGCCTGCCCATCGAGGCCTGCCTGGATGTGATTGACCATGAGTAATGCTGGCGAGGGCGGCGTCAAGCCTG
>URZJ01000066.1 GCA_900552395.1 uncultured Collinsella sp.
AGGACCTGGGCGAGGGCTCCGGGAGCCAACTTAGCGGCTCAACCGCTCGCGGCAGTCATAGACGTGAGCTTAATCTGATCGTCAGCCATCGATTCCTCCTCTCATCGGTCAATCATTTTCTCCCAGTATACGCATGAATGCGAGCCTGGGACGGATGCATTAATTGAGCGCCTGCGCGCGAATCGCCGCACCGATGGCACCTGCAAAGCGAGCCTGGGGCGAGGTGGTCACCGGCGACCCCAGTAGCTCGCCCAACCGCTCCACAACGTAAGCGTTCTCGCACAGACCACCGGTCAGATAGTACGGGGCGCCCGCCGCCTGCCCGGCCATGGTCGCGCGACACGACGCTGTCGATCACGCCACGGGCGATGTTCTCGCGCGGCTCACCGCGACCGATCAGGCTGATGACCTCGCTTTCGGCAAAGACCGTGCACATGCTGCTGATCTTGGTAGGCTCGCCGGAACGCGCCAGGTCGGCCATCTGCTGCTGGGAAATGCCCAGGCGGTCGGCCATGATCTCCAAAAAGCGCCCCGTGCCGGCGGCGCACTTGTCGTTCATGGCAAACTTGGCCACGCGGCCACCCTTGAGTTGGATGACCTTGGTATCCTGACCGCCCACGTCGATCACCGTGCCCTGCTCGCCAAACAGGCGCACGGCACCGGCACCATGGCAGGTAATCTCGGTCACGACCTTGTGCGCATAGGGCACGGCAACACGGCCGTAGCCAGTCGCAACCACGCGAGCATCGTCGGCGCACACGTCATAGCCGGCCGCTGCCAGTGCCTCGCGCAGACGCTCGGCCGCATCGACCGAGGAAAACCCGGTTGGCTGCACGCACGTCCACGCCACCGAACCCTCCCCATCGACCACGGCAGCCTTAGCCGCCGTAGACCCGATATCGATCCCGATCCCTATCATGGCTCTCTCCTAATCCAAACATCAAAGACAGCGGCGCGTTCAGGCGCCTTAGCTCTAGGTTTCTCAGGTGCCGGAGGTTGCCCCGAAAGAGGAGCGCAGCGTACTTTGGTACGCAAGCGACGGTTTGAGAGGCAAGATCCGGTGCCTGAGGAAGCTAGAGGGTTTCGATGAAGGCGGCGATGCGGGTCTCAATCTGGCCCATGTCGCCGTTGCTGTAGTCGGTCTCGATCTTCATATACGGAATACCCGCACCCTCGACGGCCTCCTGCATGCGCGCACTCTCCACGTTAAAGGTGTGGCACGCCTGCAGCACGCTCTCCACTACGCCATCGACATGATACTTCTCGCACATGGCCAGCGTGTTTTCCATACGACCGTCGTTGGGCGTCATGACCGAGCAGTTGATGTCCAGGTAGCGATCGGCGATAGCGCGCAGAATGTCGGGTGCGTCGGGGTCGATCATCATGGCCGCCGTACGCTCGCCCGAGCAGTCATCCATACACACGACCACGCCGCCGTTGGACTCGATGGTGCGGCCGATCTTGTTAATCACGCCGCCCACCGGGCAGCCGGTAATCAGAATGCGCTTGGCATCCGCCGCAACCGGGCGCTCGCCCGCGTCGTAGGCCTCGCGCAGCTTGACAACCTTTTGCTCCAGCTGCTGCGTATAGGCCTCGATATCAAAGCTGAACGTACCGGCAAACATGGTGCTCATCAGGTCGACGCCGCTCATGGCCGCAGGCTGGTTGGCCTGGAGGGCAAACATCTCGAGTTGCGCCGCACGCAGACGGTTGCGGCGTCGGACGGCAGCACGTAGGTCATCGTCGGTAATCGTGATGCCGTAGAAGCCCTCGAGTTCCTCCTTGAGCAGACGGCACTCCTCGTACCAGCCCTCGCGCTCGTAGGCGCGGTCGCGACCCTGCGGAAGATGCAGAATGTGCGTGCGCTTAAGCTCGTTGAGTAGCTCGTACATCTTCTTCTTGCCGTCGCAGGTGGTCTCGCCGATGATCATGTCGCTAAAGTACGTAAACGGGCACTTTTGCGAATAGGCAAAACCATACGTCGACTTGATGAGCGGGCAGAGGTTTGCCGGCAGCACCTTCTCGGCCTCGGGAATCACCTCGTCGGACGTACCGCACAGAGCCACGCTCGAGGCGCCCGCGGCATCGATAATCTCGAGCGGCGTATAGCTGCACAAAAAGCCGACCAGGCGATTACCCGCCTGCTTGTAATCCTTAACGCGAATAAACGCCGCCTTGCGCTGCTCGTTGAACTCCTCAAACGTGCGCGGCAACGGCTGCTCAATATTTTCCGACATATAACTCCTAAACCTTTTAACCAACCAAGGAAGCGGCTTTCCCAGGAGCCCGAGGTTGCCGTGAAAGAGACGCGCCGCGTACTTTCGCACGCAAGCGACGGTTTGAACGGCAAGATCGGGTGCCTGGGAAAGCCGCCGGGACGGATAGCCCTAAATGGTTTCCAAGAAGGCCTCGATCCTGGTTTGCAGTTGGCCTGCATCCTCACCGGCGTAGTCGGTCGTGATGTGCATAAACGGAATGCCGGCTTCCTCGGCGGCCTTCTCCACGGCAAACGACTCCATCTCATAGAGCGTGCAGAACTGCAGGGCCACGTCGACGATGCCGTCGGCATGCAGGTCCTTGGCCATCTGGACAATGTCCTTCATACGCTGGTCGTTGGGCGTAAAGACGGCGCAGTTGATCTTAAAGTAGCGCTCGGCGATGGCATCGAGCATCTCGTCCACCGTCTCACCGGACTCGTCGACCAGGTCCTTGTAGTAGCGCGAGCCCGTGCAGGACTCCTCGCCTACCACAACGCCGCCGGCTTTCTCGATGAGGTTGAACAGCTTCCAGTTGGGCACGGCCATGGGCGTGCCGGTTTACAGAATGCGCTTGGCCCCCTTGGGCGCCACGCCCTCGCCGGCCTCGACACGCTGCTCGCACTCAGCCGCCATATCGTTAATGGCTCCGGTCAGACGTGGCGTGTCGTCCATAAAGGCGGCCTGAACGGTCAGCAGGCTGTCCAGACCGCTGATGGGCGCTGGGTCGGCAGCGCGCGTGGCAGCGAGGCGCTGCAGGGCGCGACGCTTCTCATTGACGGCGTGGATGGCGACCTTCAGACGCTCGGGCGTAATCGTGACGCCGCACTCTTCCTCGATCTTGGCGGCGAGCTTCTTGACCTCGGCCTTCCAGGTCACAAGCGTCGACTCATCGTGTACGTTGGGAATATCCATGACGTACATGTTCTTTTGCGTGGCAAAAAACTCGTAGGCTTTCTTCTTGCCATCGCAGGTGTTCTCGCCTACCACCAAGTCACTCGACTCAATGTAGGGGCAGACCTCGCCCAGCTTAAAGCCGGCAAAGCTCTTGATAAGCGGGCAGGTGTTGCGCGGCAGATGCTCCTCGACCTTATCGGTTGCCCAATCGGCACCCGAGCACAGGCCCACGGGAATGCCGTCGCAGGCGAGCACAATCTCCTCGGGCACGTACACGCAGAACGAACCGACGATCTTGGTGGCCTCGCCGGCCTCCTTCTTGTCGAGCATCTCCTTAATACGGCCGCTGTGGATGTTGGTAGCCACAAAGTCCAGGTAGGACGTGGACTTGGGGCGATTGTTCTGCGTCAAGAACATATCGCCGTACATCTGGCCCACGGCGCCCAGCAGCATGTCGTGGTCGGCAAGATTCATGCCGAGGCTCTCCCACATCGGATGGAAATCAAATTCTTCAGCCATGACGGTTCCCCTCTCGAACCAAAAACGGATAACAGCGGTATCGATGCACGACGGGCGGCGATTGCCCTGCCGTGCTCAAACCCGGAATTTTGGGGAACCTGCTTTGCGGTTGACTATTTAGTTGTGCGTCGTCTCTCCCGGAGCCGTGAACACACCTGCTCATATGCGGCTCCGAGCGATATATAGGGCACGCGCGGCAACGCGGCAAATGTATGTCGTCTGCGGCATGTGCGCACCCTCCTTTACAAGTTAAGATCAACTATATCAACGGTCATCGACCATGCGAACACCGTTGACATTCGTACGACAGCGTTGTGTGCCACCGTTAATAAATTATTATCCTGATTGATAAGAGTTTGTCATCTCTCATTCGACGAACGGCAAAAACAAAGCCGCCGAGGCTTATATCCCCGACGGCATTACCCGGCGCTATCGACAAACCAAATGAATCCTGCTCGCATCAAAATGCATGCGCAAGGTCTCCCCCGCCTGCGGCAACTCCTCTACAGGCACGCCCACCTTGTTGACCTTCCACTGCAGGCGAGTCGGCGCATCGATGCGCGGCGCATCCAACAGCACCAGGCGCTCAAAACGCGAATCGCTCACGCGCGCCACGTGCAGGTCGTAGCTGTTGCAACCCCGCTCAGCGCGATTGTCAACATGGAAGTAGCTTGCGCGAATGCCCAGGTACGCCACATTATCGGGAACCTCGCGACCCACGTTAAAGGTCATGCCCCAGTCGAGGGCTTCAACTTCTTCGTCGCCGATCTTGCGCGCCCGGCTTGTGTTCTTGCAGCCCGTCAGGCGCAGCGCCGCCAGCGTCTGCGGACGGCGGACCACGTCCTCGACAGAGCCGATCTCCTCAACATGCCCGTCGTGCATCACGCAGATGCGCTGGCACAGGCGGCACGCCTCGTCGATGTCGTGGCTCACGTAGAGCACGGTGCGGTTGCACACATCGAACAGGTCGAGCATGTTCTGTTCGAGCGCGCTCTTAAGATAGGAATCGAGTGCGCTCATGGGCTCGTCGAACATAAAGATGCCCGGGTGCGCCGCCACCATGCGCGCAAGCGCCACGCGTTGCTGCTGACCGCCCGAGAGGCGCGCGGGATAACGGTCGGCAAAGTCGGCCAGTCCAAAGATGCCCAGGTAGCGCTCGGCAAGTTGCCTGCGCGCTGCGGCGTCACCTGCACCCTCAACGCCGGCGCACACGTTATCGGCCACCGTCATATTAGGGAACAGCTGATAGTTTTGAAACATCAGGGCGCTTTTTCGCTCCTGGGGCGAAAGGTTGATGCCCGCCGCAGAGTCAAAGAAGGTCACGCCGTTGACGACGATCTTTCCCTCGTCGGGCGTCTCCACACCGGCAATGCAGCGCAGCGTGCAGCTCTTGCCACAGCCCGAGGCGCCCAGCAGCGCCACACGCTCCTCGCCGGCCTCAAGCTGCATGTCGAGCATAAACCCGGGATAGCGTTTTTTGATTTCCAAAACGAGCGACATAGCTTATCGACCTCCCTGCGGTGCTGCGTCGTCGCGCATAAGCTCGGCCAGCGCCTCGCGATCGATGCGCAAGGCATCGCCGCCGACCGGGTCGAGCGAATCGGTCTGGCTGCCCAGCCGCTTGGCCTGCTTGCGCTCCGCACGGGAGAGACCACGCTCGCGATACTTTTGCGAATGCGCCGTGTACATGTTGATGAACAGGATTACCAGGAAACTAAACACGATCACGACGACGACCCAAAAGAGGGCCACCGAGGTGTTGCCGCCCATCCACTCAAAGTAGATGGCGATGGGAATGGTCTGCGTAATACCGGCGTAGTTGCCCGCAAAGAACAGGGTGCAGCCAAACTCTCCCATCGCGCGGGCAAAGGCGAGCACCGTGCCGGCGGCAATCGAGGGCCAGCCGAGCGGCATCATGAGCTTGGTAAAGATGCGACACTCGGACCATCCCAAGGTTCGCGCGGCGTCGAGCATCTGCGTGTCGAGGCTCTCGAAGGCTCCGAGTGCCGTACGATAGACGAGCGGGAACGACACCACCACGGCAGAGATCACCGCCGCCGGCCACGTAAAGACAATCGAGATGCCATGCGCGATGAGCCACTGGCCCACCCCGGTCGAGCGGCCAAACAGCATGAGGAGCAGAAAGCCACAAACCGTGGGCGGCAGCACCATAGGAATCGTAAAGACCGAATCGAGCAGGCCCTTGATGCGACTCGAGGTACCCATAGTCTTCCACGCGGCGAACAGGCCCAGCGCAAAGGAGATCAGCAGGGCAAGGCCACTCGTTTTAACGGACACCCAAAACGGGCGATAGTCGATGTCGCCCAAAAAGGAAGCCAGAGAGGTCAAGGGGCCCTGCTCATCCCGCAACGCGACAGACGACGCCTCTACCATTTGAGCGCTATCAAGCCAACGCGCGCCGCCCTTGGCATCACCCGAGGCTGATGCAATCACCACATAGCGGTCCCCATCCGCACCACGCGCATCAAAGCCATAGGTATACCCGCCGGCATCAAACGTTGTTTCCGCCGTGACATACCAAGGAAGATCCACGTCCCCTAGCTGCGCACCTCCCATGCAGTTTGCGCTGTCGAGCTCACAGACAAGGGCCTTGAGACCCGATACGCACTCGTTGTCCTGCGGATCCAATCCATACTTCTCGACTGCCTTGGGCGATATCCACACCACAACGCGATCGGCAGCGGGCGCCACCACAAGGTCCACGTCCTCGTCAACGGGAAACCGGTAGCCCTCAGGCTGGCCCTCCATGGCACGAGCGGTCCCCTTGGCCAACCGCTCAAAACCCTCGATCCCATAGGAAAGCCCATGAGCGGTCGCAGCAACCTGGGCCCCGTCCTCAGCGTCCCCAGCAACCGCAAATCCCGGCACCCAGCAAAGCGCGAGGGTCAAAGCACAGGCGACAAGCATGCGGAATCTTTTAAGCACGAAAAGCTCCAAGCGAATACAAGGACGGAGTGAAACACAAAACGATGGAATTATCGCGCCAAGCCGCACTACTCGGAAAGCTCAAAGCCGTACTTAGCCCAAATCTTCTGCGCCTTCTTGTTGGTCAGACAGAAGTCGATGAACGCCTTGGCCTCGTCGGCGTGCTCGGAGCTCTCGGCAACGGCACCCGGGTACACGATGGGCTTGTGCGAATCCTCGGGGCACACGAAGGCCTCCTCGATGCCGTCGTAGCGGAAGATGTCAGAGCTGTAGACAAAACCGGCCACGCAGTCGCCTGTGGACACATAGGCGGCGGCGGTACCAACTTTGTCTGCCAGTGCGACCTTGCCGGCGATCTCGGGTGCGTACTCGCCATCATCACCCTCGGTACCGGTGTAGAGGCCCACGGAAGCCAGCGCTTGGTTAGCATACTTGCCGGCGGGAACGGTCTTGGCGTCGCCGATGGCGATCTTGCCGTCCAGGTTCGCAACGTCGGCGATGGCCTCGACCTTGGTATCGGAGCCCTCGGCGCGAATGATCACAAGGTCGTTGACGAACATATCCTCACGGGTGTCGGTGTCGACGAGCTCGGCGGCTTCGGCGTCATCCATGGTGCCCTTGGAAGCGGTGATGAGCACATCGGCCGTGGCGCCGGCACGCATCTGCTCGACGAGGTCGCCGGAGGCCTTAAACTGCGTGTCGGCAAAGGTGGTGCCGGTCTGCTCGGTGTAAAGCTCCTGAACCTCGGGCAGAGCCTTCTCGAGCGAGTTGGCGGCAAAGACCTGCAGCTCTCTTGGAAGATGCCTTAGCAGAACCGGCATCTGATCCGGCCGGCTCGGACGTCTTGCTGCCCGAACAGCCGGCAAGACCAAGGCCGGCAGCGGCGACAGCAGAGAGCGAGACGAATCCGCGGCGAGAAACCATATCGAACATGTTCAACCCTTTCGAACGATACACCCGGGCACCTCGCCGCAGGCTTTATTCTGTAATTAGATTATACTTCGGTGCGAATAATGATTCTGAGAAATTATTCTTGTCTGAGAATATAGTTTCAGGCACGCCTACAGAATGCCGTCCCCTTGGGCGCAAATAATAGGCGGAGCAGCCGTTCAGGTCGCCCCGCCGCAGGTAAACCGCTTAGTTGGTATGTCCGCCGCCCGGTGTCATTTGGGCTGCATGCTCCAGCTGGTCCGCTATGGCCTCCCAGCTTTCGCGGGCGGCCTTCGTAGAACCGGGAAAGTTTACGACAAGTGTATGACCTCGTTGCATGCAAATAGCGCGCGAGAGCATAGCGCGGTGCGTCTTGGTCATGGAGTAGGCACGGATCGCCTCTGCAATACCCGGCACATCGCGCTCGCAAACGGCACGCGTCGCCTCGGGCGTCACATCGCGCATCGAAAGCCCCGTGCCGCCGCAGGTGAGCACGACATTGGCGTGGCACTCATCGGCGGCTTCCACAATGGCATCACCGATCTCGCTGACGTCGTCGCGCACAACCACATGTGAGGCGACCGTCCAGCCCTGCGCCTCGATAAGTTCCTCGAGTGCGGCTCCGGCCTCATCCTGGGCAAGATCGCGCGTGTCCGAACACGTCACGATCGATATCTTCAGCTCCATAGTATTCCTCCTACAACACGGCGCCCTCAGGCAGGTCGACGCGAACAATGTCCACGACATCGCCCACCTTGAGGTCGCACGGTCCTTCGTCAACACGCAACAGGCAGTTAGCCCGCTGCATCGTGCCGAGCAGCGCCGAATTCTGCGTCTTGGCCTCGGTCACCAACAGCTCACCGGTCTCGGGGTCGCGCAAAACCGTGGCGCGATCGAAGAAGCGGCGATGCTGTCGCTTTTTCACGCCGTGCGTGAGCGTCGCCTGCTGCACGGGACGCGTACCCTCGGCAAAGCCGCGCATCTTGCGGATCGCGGGGCGGGCGAGCATCTCAAAGCCCACATACGCCGCCGCGGGATTGCCCGAAAGCCCCAAATACGGCTTGCCCCCAAGCAGGCCAAACGTGATGGCTTTGCCGGGACGCATCGAGATGCGGTCGAAGAGCACCTCGCCCTCGCGCCGGACGAGCGCCGTCACATAGTCGTAATCGCCCGCCGAGGCACCGCCGCTCG
>URZJ01000067.1 GCA_900552395.1 uncultured Collinsella sp.
GCTGGTACTCATGCCGTGGTTTGACGATAAGGTGACGCTCGAGGACGGCAGTCTTGAGGGCGGTTCCGTGCGGACCATCGTGTGCGCAACCGATGAGCAGGTCGCGTATGTCGAACAGCGCAAGGCTGCCGCCGGTGCACCCGATGCGCGCGTGATTAAGATGAGCCTGTCTCAAGACGGATACTTGTATTATGCCAACGCCGACAAGACGATTTTGCTGTCCGCTGCAGGCGATGAGGATGGCAACCTGTCCGCGACCTTTGACGGCACCTTGCTTGCGGATGGCGGCAAGCAGCTCCAAGTAGATTCCATCGCACCGTATGCTTTCTCGGGCGATGCGGAGCTCAGGTTTGTCAATCTGGGCGAGAAGACGAGTGCCATCGGCCGTAACGCGTTTGAGAACTGCCAAAACCTTCAAGGTGTGTTTATCGGCACGCCCGATAGCATTGAGGTGGGTGCCGATGTCTTTAAGGGCTGCACGGGCCTGGGCTTTGTGGCGTCGAGTGCTAAAAAGGCTGTCTTTGCCACGACCGAGAATCCCAATCCGGCCGGCTGCACCTGGTATGCGCCCGATGGCGAGCTGCAGGGCTACGACAGCCGCTTTGTCACTGTCGACGGCATTTACGATTTTGCTTGCGATGCCCAAAGCGACGACGCGCCCCTTCTCTACGGCTATTACGATGGCGACGAGGAAGGCAAGCCAAGCATCCTGCTCGGTGCGCCCTCGATGCTCAACGGTACGATTGAGCTGCTGCCGAGTACGATTGAGATCTTTGGCGGCTATTCCTTGTCTGGCGCCAAGGACCTGCCTGGTGCCTTTGAGGGGACCGGAGGCGCGTGGGATGTCGATTGGGCTTCGGCTCCCAATCTGGCATATATCGATCGCTATGCCTTCAGGAATTCCGGCATCGCCGGCGACCTGAACATCGATCTTCCCGATAACGATATCTACGTCGGCGTGTCGGCGTTCGAAGGCTGTACGAATCTTGTCTCGGCGTCTGTGCACGCGGCAACGATCGAAATCAGCGACCAGGCATTCATGGACTGCCCGAGGCTCGCGAGTGCATCGTTTGTGGCGGATACCAATGGCGACTACGACGCAGCTACGGGTGCGGGCTCTCGAAACTACCTGGCGTCATCGGTGTTTGGCAATGATGCCGCCTTTACGAACTTGACCGTCGGTACCGGTATCGCGACGCTGGGCTATCCATCGCCGGGTGTGGGTTTCTTCTTGGACGGCGCAACCGATGCCCAAGAAGAGGCCAGCCGCATTCACCTGTCGTTGCCCAGCGGCATGGAGCAGGACTACCTCAATGCATGGGTCTACGGACTCATTGGCTACGACGACTACGACACGTATTATGGCGTTGTGGAATTTGGCATGCTTTCCGATTGGTTCATGGGGGAGGGTCCGGAGCCGACGGCCGATGCGGTTAGGGCGCAGATGGCTCAGAACCTATTGGAGCCCGAGAATCGCCTGCGAACCATGATGGGGCTGCCGTTGGTCGAGGCTTCTACGGTTATCCAGGCGGACGGCGATGCGTTCGAGAGCGATGAATGGAAGATCGAGGACAGCGGTGACGGTACCGCCACGCTGGTCTCGGCGCCGTCCGATATCGAGCGTGCCGATTTAGCGAGTGTGTTGACGGGACCGACCGTAATCGACTCGAATGCCTTCTCGCACTGCTCGAACCTCATCGAGATTGAGCTGTGCGATAAGGTGGTCGGCATCCAGAGCGGTGCGTTTGCGGGCTGCAGCGGCGTGACGGTGACGCTGCCTACTGGCTGTCTGCTGCCGGAGTTGCTGGGCGGGATGGAGAGCATGCCGTTCTCGTTTGGCGGCAACGTGGCGCTCAATATTGCCGAGGCCGATCGCGAGCCGCTGCTCAAGACGTGGTCTCGTCAGATGGTGGGGGTTTCCACAGACGACGAGGAGGCCGACTACGTTGAGAGCAAGTGGTTCGGCAACGTCAACATGGATACGTTTGAGTCGCCGACGTTCGATGTGCTCAATAAGGCCGTAAATGAGCCCATCATGGAGTGCGAGAATCGCTTGCGCTCGCTGATGGGCATGGAGGCCATAAGCGATATCGGCGAGCTCGGCGACCCCATTGATATCAATAAGTATCCGCAATATTGGATCGCCGGCTAGGCAGGTTATGAAGCGAGGCAGCCCCAGTCGATGGGGCTGCTGCCGTTTTGCTCGAGCAATTCATTGGCTGCCGAGAAGGGACGCGACCCCATAAAAGCGGGGAGTTCTGCCGTGGCACGGTTGGCCGAAAGCGGCGAGGGGTGCGTGGAGGCAAGGCAGAACTTGCCGGTTGTCTTGCCCGCGCCAGTCGCGACGAGCTTGCCCTCAACCATCTGCTGGGCAAAGCGGCCCCATGCCAAAAAGACTACCGGTTGGGGTAGCTGGCAGCAGCGTTCGATAACGTAGTCGGTCAGGGTACTCCAGCCCAGCTTGGCGTGTGAGTTCGCGGCATGCTCGCGCACGGTGAGCGTAGTGTTGAGGAGTAGGACGCCCTGTTGTGCCCAGGGGGTTAGATCTCCCGTGGCGGGAATGGGGCAGCCCAGATCGGCGTTGAGTTCCTTATAGATGTTGCGCAGGCTCGGCGGCAACTTGGTTTGCGTCGCAGGCACCGAGAACGACAGTCCCATGGCCTGGTTGGGTCCGTGATAGGGGTCTTGGCCCAAGATGACAACCTTGACCAGGTCGGCCGGCGTGTAGGCGAGGGCATTGAGGATGTCGTCTTGTGCCGGGTAGATGGTCTGCTCGGCGCGCAGAAGGGCGATGCACTCGAGTAGCTGGTTCGTAGTGTTACGTACCGGCTGCGGCGCATCGCCCAACCAAGTTGCTATGTTGCGGTCGCGAGCTGCAGCGTCCATGGAACTCCTTTAGGGCAGATGCTTTGTCGGCATCTATTGTAAAGGCGTCAGAGACCTTTATGCCGCGGCTGTATGAGGAGTGGGGTCTACGAGACGTGCTCGGGCGCTGCCGCCATATGAGCATGCCCATGTGCGCGAAGGCGCGGAAGCTCGACAGTTGCCACCATGACGCCGGTGAGGATGAGGGCAGCGCCAAGGAAGGCGATGGGGCTCAGGACCTCGCCGACCAGGAAAAACGAGAAGACGGCGGAGCAGACCGGCTCGAGCGAGAAGGCGAAGCCAGTGGTTTCGGCAGGTACGTGGGGCTGCACGAGCGTCTGGGTGATAAAGCCGTAGGCAGAGCAGATGAGTGCGAGCGCAACGATAACGACGATCTCGCTCGGCGTGCTGGGAAGCGTGAAGCCGCCAAAGGTAAATGCGGCGATACCCGAGAACAAGCCGCCGAAGCCCAGCTGCCAAACGCCCAGAGCCAGCGGATCGACTTCTTCGACAAAGCGCTTGGCGATGATAATGTGGCCGGCATAGATAAAGGCCGAGAGCAGCATGATGATCGCGCCGGGATTCAGGCTGGTAAAGTCGGCGCCCGAGAGCAGCAACATGCCGCAGGTGACGATGGCGGTGCCGATGAGCACCTTGCGCTCGGGGGCGCGACGCAGCAGGGCCGCGTTGGCAAACGGCACGATTACGACCGTCAGGCTCTGCAAAAAGCCGGCGGTGGAGGCGGAGGTGAGGCTGGAGCCCAGGCACATGCAGGTGATCTCGGTTGCCATGATGGCGCCGATGATGGCGGCGCGGACCATCAGGTCACGGTTGATGCGCACCGCGTGCTTGTGGAAGAGCAGCAGGCAGGCCGCAAAGGCGATGATGCAGCGCAGCGCGACGATGCTCGTGGCGTTCATGCTGTCCATGCCGATCTTCATGAGGGGGTACGAAAAGCCCCATGCGACGGGAACGGAAAATGAGAGCGCGATTGCTTTTTTGCGATCCATGGGACTCCTTTTGTTACAGAACGGTTTTGCAAAAAGGATTCTGCTCCCAGATATGGATGTAGTAAAGCGAATGTATCTTCAGTATGATTAAGAAATACTAATGTTGGAAGAAAAAGCCCTGGCAAAACGTTTTACGGCTACATCGATGTGGAGGCACGATGGCATCGCGGTATCAGATTGTATGTATGGTGGTCGATTGCGGCAGCCTGAAACGTGCCGCCGACGAGCTGGGCTATACGCAAAGTGCGGTGAGCCAGGCCGTCAAGGCGCTCGAGCGCGAGCTGGGCACCACGATTATCGAGCGTGGCAAGCAGGGCGTCTCACTGACGCGCGACGGCAAACAGTATCTGCCGTATCTGCGCCAGATCGTTACAGCCGAGGCCGAGCTTGAGGGCAAGCGTCAGGAGTTGCTGGGGCTTTCGTCGACCGCATTGCGACGTTTACCAACGTGAGTCGTACTGTGTTGCCGCGTGTGATCCGCGACTTTGGGGCCCTGCATCCGGGCGTGCGCTTTACCCTCAAGCAGGGCGATTACACGCGCAATGCCCAGTGGGTGCACGATGGCGTGGTCGACTTTTGCTTTACAGCGCGTGGATTTACCGAGGGGCTCGAGAAACGCGTGGTCTATCACGACGAGCTGGTGGCGCTGTTGCCAGCCGTCCATCCACTGGCGGCAAAGGAAAAGGTGACGCTTGCCGACCTGGCGTCCGAACCGTTTGTGCTGCTGGATGAGGGCGAACAGAGTCTGGTGCTCGATGCGTTTGCCGCGCACGGGCTATCGCCGCATGTGACGAGTGAGGTTACCGATGACTACACCATTATGGCGATGGTGGAGGAGGGCCTCGGTGTGAGCATGCTCTACCGCCGTACCGTCGAGGGCATGCGGGCCGATATTTGTGTGCGCCCCATCGTGCATGCTCCCTCGCGCGACGTCGTGGCGGCTTGGCGCAGCTGGGACACCATGCCTATCGCCACGAGGCGCTTTATCGACTATATGAGCTCGCATATCGTCAATTAGCTGCCGATGTGCCACCTAGTTGTGTGTGCCTAGCACGCTCCGGTCTTGGCTTGTGCCAGACGGTAGGTGCGTGCCGGGTGGCAGAGCAATACCGCCACGACCATAAAGAACGCCGTGGTGCCCAGGCTGATGGGGTAGACTATCATGATGTTCGCAAAGGTGCGGAAGTGTGGGAACACGCAGAATACCCAATAGAAGCGGATGCCGCAGACGCAGATCATGGTGATGAGGGCGGGCATGAGCGAGATGCCAAAGCCGCGCAGGTAGCCGGACATGTTTTCGTAGAACATGCTAAAAGCGTACGCCGGGAAGATCGAACACACGCGGATATAGCCGATCGAGACGATGTTGGGGTCGCTGTTAAAGAGCGACAGAATCTCGCGCCCCAGACCGACGATGATGACGATGGTGGTGAGCGCGACGATACCGCCTTCGACCAGGCAGACCTTGAGCGTTTTGGTGCAGCGGTCGATTTGGCGGGCACCATGGTTTTGTCCCACAAAGGTGGTGCAGGCCTGGCTAAAGCTGTTGAGTAGGTTGTAGCACACATACTCCAGGCTCATGGCAGCGCTCGATGCCGCCATGACCTCGGTGCCCAGGCTGTTGATGGCAGACTGGATGATGATGTTAGCGACGGCAAAGACGGCGCTTTGGATGCCGGCGGGCAGGCCGATCTTGACGATGCGCTTGAGGGCGACGGGGTCTAAGCCTAAGTCGCGTGGGGTAACGCGGACGACGGAGTCGGTCTTGAGCAGGTGGACAAAGAGTGTGGCGGCGCTGACGGTGTAGGCGATGGCGGTGGCGATGGCGACGCCCGCCACACCCCAGTGGAGCACGGGGACAAAGATAAGGTCCAGTCCAATGTTGAGGACGGTGGACACGGCAAGCGCCTGCAGCGGCATGCGGGTGATGCCGACGGAGCGGAAGATTGCTGCCTCAAAGTTGTAGAGCAAGATCGAGGGCATGCTGAGCAAAAAGACGCGCAGGTAGAGCGATGCAAGCGGCATGGTCTCGTCAGGGACGTTGAGCGCGGCGAGCATGGGCTCGGTAAAGATCTCGCCCAGCGCAATGACGACAAAGCCCACGAGCGCCATTAAAATCGAGGTATGGACGGCGCGTTTGACCATGTTCTGATCGTTGCGGCCGATAGCGTTGGCGATGACCACGTTGGAGCCAAGCGACATGCCAATAAACAGGTTGAGCATAAGACTGGTAAGCGGAACATTGGAGCCGACCGCCGCCATGGCGAGGGTTCCCTGGTCGCCCGAGAAGTTGCCGATGATGACCGTGGCGATGAGGTTCGACAGCTGCTCCAAGATGCTCGTGGCGGCCACGGGGAAGGCGAACAGAGGAATATTGCGCCATAGCGAGCCGGTGGTCATGTCAATGTGCTTAGATGCGGTGTCTGCCATACGCTCTCAATCTCTAATATGCTCTTTCGTGCTTATTTGCGCAGACGATGATACTCCTAATGCAACCAGTCGGCACTTAGGGACGTTCCTTTTCTGCCGGCAGCTGGGGACACTCCTTGTCTCTTCTATGACTAGGTGGGGAAGGCGTGCGACAATGGTGGGCGTTGTGTTGTTCGCGCTAAGGAGTTGCCATGTTGTTGTGTCCCGTTTGCCATGAGCCTTTGGTGGACGACGAGCGCGGTGCTGTGTGCGCGGGCGGACACCGGTTTGACCGTGCGCGCGAGGGCTATCTGTATCTGCTGCGCTCGTCCAAGAGCGGCGACTCCATGGGCGATCCCAAGTCGCAGGCGCGCAGTCGTCGCGACTTTTTGAACCGCGGCTACTACGCGCCGTTGCGCGATGCGATGGTCGAGCTGGTGCGCGAGCAGGCGCCTGGGTGTGCGGCATCTACCGGCACCCCCATGACCTTGCTCGATATTTGCTGTGGCGAGGGCTACTACACGAGCGCCATGGGTGCGGTGCCGGGCGTGGATGCTTACGGGTTCGACTTGGGCAAAGAGATGGTGCGCCTGGCCGCCAAGCGCGGCGATGCGACCTACTTCGTGGCCAACATGAAGGATATTCCTGTGGCTGATGGTGCCTTTGATATGGTGACCGAGCTCTTTGCCCCCTTTAACGAGCGTGAGTTTGCCCGCGTGCTGGCACCCGAGGGCTCGCTCTACACCGTGGTGCCGGGTGCTCGGCATCTGTTTGGGCTCAAGGAGGTGCTCTACGACACGCCATATCTCAACGATGAGAAGCTGCCGAAGACGACCGAGCTGGAGTTGGTGGGAACGCAACGGGTGTCTGCGAACATTACGCTCCAGACGCAGGCCGACATCGAGGCGGTGTTCCAGATGACGCCGTACTACTACCGCACGCGCCCTGCCGACAAAGAGCGCCTGGCAAACCTGGACACCCTTCAGACCGATATCGACTTCATCATCGCCGAGTACCGCCACTAACCTACCAAAAAGGGACAGGTTTATTTTGGCAGGTTTTACCTGGGCAAACGTAAAGGGCCGACCGCGTTGCTGCGCGATCGGCCCTTTTTAGTTGCTTGGCTGCAGGGAATTGTGGGGGGGACAGGTGACTACAGGCGGTCCTTGTTCTCGGCCTTAACGGCGTGCGCCTGCTGAACAAAGAACAGGTCGTAGACCACGATGACAAAGGCGCCATAGTTGATGGCATCGCCGCCAAACGCGGGAAGCGTGAGCACGGCCTGCGCAATCGTGGCGAGTGCGGCAACGATGCCGAGCTTAAACGCGCCATCCACCTGCGAGGGCTTGTTGGCGCCCTTGATGCCCGCAACACCTGCGGCGAGATCGATGAGGCCCTTGGCGACAAGCACGACCGTGGCGAGCATGGCGTTCGGCCCGTAGGTGGACTCGAACTTGCCGGTCGCGATGCCGGCGATTCCAATGACGAGACTGGCGATGCCCAGAACAAAATAAATCAGGGCAAGGATTTTGAGTGTCTTGCGAGCGGCGCTCATAACTGGTCCTTTCGATGCGGGCGCGGTGAATCTGTCGCGCCCAGGTTGCGGCATATATGGTGAAGCACATTGTAGTTCAACGCGGCGATGCATGCGCCTGAAAGCGACTCTTGCCTGTGCGGTCCAACCTTTCAAAAAGGAAAGCTGGACGTAAGCCAAATCGATGGCAGCGTATGCGCGGCGCTGCGATGATGAGGCCATGGTAAGAGCTGGACCGAAGGAGGAGCCGTGATGTACGGAGCCAAGCAAGTGCGTGAGCCGCGTTCGTTAGGAAGGCGTATGGGCGATTCCGTGATCGCTGCCGTGTGCACGGGATTGATGGCGGTGCTTTGCATTGGGATGCTGTGGACCATGTCGCGTGTGGGACAATAGCGGACGGTTGGGTGCCAACTGAGGTGGCGCTCACGTATTCGTTTTGTTTGCTAAGGAGTGTCCATGGGCGTCGTCGATCCCTTTTCTGTTGCTCGGGCTGCTGGGCTCGAGCTCGTGCGGACGTCCGAGGGCCTCACGCTCACCGATGGCACGATGGAGCTGCGTGCCGATTTTGGCCGCATGCTTCCGCGGCTCAAGCAGGGTCGTCTGCAGCAAGAGCTGCTGGTAAAGGTTGCGCGCACAAAGGGCGTCGAGCGCCCATGGGCGATTGACGCCACGGCAGGCTTTGGCGAGGATTCGCTGCTGCTGGCTGCCGCGGGTTTTGCGGTCGATTTGTATGAGCAGGATTGCGTGATCGCGGCGCTCCTCAAGGATGCTTTGGATCGCGCGGCAGATGATCCGGCGCTTGCGACAGCCGTGGCGCGCATGCGGATAAAAATGGTTATTCACTGCTTCCTTGTGACTCATTATTGAATTTTGCT
>URZJ01000068.1 GCA_900552395.1 uncultured Collinsella sp.
GCTCCTCCAGACGGACCTGCACGATGCGGGTCTCGCCAACCTCAATGGGTCCCTCACCCTCCATGAGCATGATACGGCCAAGGACCTCCGCCGTACCCGCCATCACATGAACGCGCGTACCGGACCCGAAGGGCGCGGGCTTGGTGCCCTCGCGCCCCAGATACGTGAAGCGGGCGATGAGCCTGAGCGTCGAGCCCTCAGCACCAGACCCGCAGAGGACCTCGCCACGCGGAAGGTCGCCCGCACCGTCGCCCACGATGTTGAGCGCCGCGCGCTGTCCGGGCAACGCCCGAGGAGTATCACCATGCACCTGAATCGCGCGCACGCGGCAGCGCACGCCCGCGGGACATGAGACGAGCTCGTCGCCCACCGCTACGGGGGCATCGTGAAGCGTGCCCGTGACGACCGTCCCGGATCCCTTGATGGTGAAGCAGCGGTCGATGGGCAGGCGCGGGGCCAGACCGGGGCGCACCGGGCGGGATGCGGCATCGGCCAGGAAAGAGTCGATGGCGGCATCGAGGGCAAGGCGAACGTCCTCGATGCCCACGCCCGTGCGCGAGGAAACAGGCACCACGGGCGCATCGGCAAAGACGGTATCGCTGAGGAAGTCCATCACGTCGAGCTCGGCGAGCTCCGCCGTCTCGTCATCGGCCAGATCGCGCATCGTGAGCGCCACCACGAGGTGTCTCACGCCCAACAGCTCCAGCACGTGAACGTGCTCGCGGGTCTGCGGCATCACGCTCTCAACGGCAGAAACAACCAGCAACGCAACGTCCACGCCGGTGGCGCCCTGCACCATGGCGCGCAAATAGTGCGCATGCCCGGGCACGTCAACCAAGCCGACAAGCTTGCCGCTGGGAAGCTCGAGCTCGCCAAAGCCGAGCTCAGTGGTCATGCCTCGGCGCCGTTCGACCTCCAGACGGTCGGGATTTTTGCCGGTCAGCGCCTCGATAAGGGCCGACTTTCCGTGGTCGACGTGTCCTGCTGTTCCAACGACAACGGGACACTCGACAAGCTCAAGCGCGGTCATCAACGCAAACCCGCCCGCACGGCATCCACCAACGCAGACGCACACAGGTCAAGGTCGGTGTCGCGCAAAAGCGTGCGAACGTCAAAAAGTACCTGGCCATGCTGCACGCGCGTCACGACCGGCGTATCGGGCTCCTGTACCATAGCGCGCTTTAGGCCATCGGCGGACAGGCACCCATCGGCGGGGCAAACGGCAACGCAAAAAGTTGGGAGCTCGACAGTCGGCAGCGAACCGCCGCCGGGAGCAGAGGCGCCCTCGACAACCTGCAGCTCCACCGCCTCCTCGAACTGAGAGTCGCGAAGCTTGCGCAGCATGCGGTCATGCAGGCGCTTGGCCTGACGCTCGAGCGGAGCCGGCGCAGCGGAAAGCATGTTGAGCACCGGGATCTCACGATGTGCCGTATCGGGACCGGCCACATACAGACGCAGGGTGGCCTCGAGCGCCGCGAGCGTGAGCTTACCGGGGCGAAGCGCGCGCATAAGCGGATGAGAGGCGCAGGCGGCAATTGCCTGGGCGCTGCCGAGAATAATGCCTGCCTGCGAGGCGCCGAGCAGCTTGTCACCCGAGCACGAGACGACGTCAACGCCGGCGCAAAGCGAGGCGGACGTGGGCTTCTCCCCCGCATCGGCGAGCACCCCGTCTGCAAGCAAAGCGCCCGAGCCCTGATCCTCGTACAGCAACAGCCCGTGCTCATGCGCCAGCGCAGAAAGCTCCGCCACGGAAACCTCCTCGTGGAAGCCCTCGATACGGTAGTTGGAAGGATGGACTTTGAGGATCATCGCCGTGTTGGGCGTAATGGCGCTTCGATAATCGTCCAGATGCGTGCGGTTGGTGGAGCCCACCTCGACAAGCTTGGTACCCGAAGCCGCCATGATGTCGGGGATACGGAAACTGCCTCCCACCTCGACAAGCTCGCCGCGGCTCACGATGACCTCTTTGCCGAAGGCATGCGCGGCAAGCACCAACAGCACCGCGGCGGCATTGTTGTTGACAACTAAGGCGTCCTGCGCCCCCGTGAGCGTGCGCAGCAGACGCGCGGCATGCTCTTTTCGGCCCCCGCGAGCGCAGGTTGAGACGTCATACTCAAGCGTGCTGTAGCCTCGGGCGACATCGGTCACCGCCTGCACCGCCGCGGGAGCGAGCGGAGCGCGGCCCAGATTGGTGTGAATCACAACGCCCGTCGCGTTGACGGCAGGGCGCAGGGTCGGCAGCGACAGGCGATGGGTCCGCTGCTCAATTGCCAAGGCGAGCTCGCGCTTGTTCCTTGCAGGGGCGCCGGAGCGAATCGCCGCGCGCTCGGCATCGAGCTCGGCGTCAATCGCCTCGCGTACCATCGTGTCGCCTGCATCGCCAGCAGCCTTCATGACCGGCCACTCGGCAAGCAGCTCGTGAACGGCGGGAATGGAACGCAGGCGGCCGCGCACCTCGGCAGACATGGATTCGCAGTCGCTCATGAAAAGCCTTTCGACATGTTCAATAAAAAGCTGGTCCCCCGCGATCGTCATCGGGCAAATAAATACCGGCGCGCACGCAAAAGGGACAGGTCCATTATGGCAGCTCGTGACAAGACGTCGAAGCGCCTCGTCTAAAACCTGCCAAAATAAACCTGTCCCTTTTTGGTCGGTTATGGCTTGGTGGCTTTAGGCCTCCTTATTGGCGTAGATAAACCAGTAGCCCAGCGCCACGATCAGGGCGCCACCCACGATATTGCCCAGCGTGGCGACCGTAAGGTTGAGCGCCAACCCGGCAGCGTTGAGGGCATCGGCGCCAGCGACATCGGCTCCATAGCCGCAGGAGTGCATCAAAATACCCATGGGCAAAAAGTACATGTTGGCGACACAGTGCTCAAAACCGCAGGCCACAAAAGCGGCAATGGGCAGCAAAATGCCCACGACCTTATTGACCACGGTCTTGCCGGCAGTGCCGATCCATACAGCCAGGCAGACAAAGATGTTGCACAGAATGCCGCGGAAGAAGATGGTAACGGCGTCGATCGTAACCTTACCGGCAGCGACACTCACCATGGTGTTGGCGACGGCGTCGCCGTTGAGTTTGTAAATGGCTGCCATGTAAATCAAAAAGACAACGAACAGGGCGCCGGCAAAGTTGCCGATCCACACAATAGCCCAAGCCTTGAGCATCTGGACGAGCGTGATCTTTTTGCTCTTAAGCGCGCAGACCATAAGCGAGTTGCCGGTAAACAGTTCCGCGCCGCAAATGAGCACGAGCACCAGTCCCAGGCAAAAAGCAAGACCGCCCACGAAGCGCTGGGCGCCCCAGCAAAGCGTGGGATCGCTCAGAAAGACCGTGAAGAACAGGCCGCCGAAGGCGATGAACGCGCCGGCGAACATGGCGAGCAAAAAGGCCTTCGAGACCGGCAGGTTGGCCTTGGTAACGCCTGCGGCCTCGGTCTTCGCCTCGATCGCGGCGGGCGCCAGGCAATCGGAGGTGGGGTATTCTGCCTTACTCTGTGCCATGGAAATCACTTCTTTCTTACGATTCGGGACAAACGCTCCTGGTTCATTTGCCCTGCGAGGTCGGACGGTATAAAAATAAACGCGAGCCAAATTAGCATATTGGCCTGCGATTATATAGCTTGGAGCGGGCGACGGGAAGTCCAAGGATTTGCTTCGCTGCGGGCCTTCGGCCCTTGCGTGCTGCGCTGGAAATTGCTCACGCATTTTCTCAGCTCCGCACCCTGGCGGGTTCGATTCCCGTCGCCCGGCGCGTAAACGAAAACAGCTCTGATCCCCAAAGGAAACCAAAGCCGTTAAAACAATTCTTATGGAGCGGGCGACGGGAATCGAACCCGCGTCATCAGCTTGGAAGGCTGGTGTTCTACCATTGAACTACGCCCGCAAGATATGGTCGGGACGACAGGATTTGAACCTGCGACATCCTGCTCCCAAAGCAGGCGCGCTACCAAACTGCGCCACGTCCCGAAGGTGTTGAGCAGCTAAGGTCTAAACCTTGCGTGTCCCAAAGCGAAGGAAATTATAGGGGAGACTCCCCGCCTGTGCAAGCGACGATACCCTAGCTCCTCGAATGTACGACAAACCGACTGTGGAGCAGGCCGATCACAAACGCCACCACGGCAACCGGCGCCCACGCGGCTCCAATGTCTGCCAGCGGCAGCGCATCGAACGGCAGCCACGCGCCCGTAAAGAACGCATCGCGGACCGAGGTAATCACGCTCTGCACTGCGACAACGCCGCCGACCCAGACCCACACCTGCGGATGCGCGTCGCAAAAACCGTGCACCAGACCCATAAGCACCAGCACGATGGCGACGGGGTACAGGGCGTTGAGCATGGGCACCGAGAACATAAGAATCACGTCGAGGCCCACGTTGGAGAGCACGCACGAAAACGCTGCGAACACAAAGGCGAGTACCGCAAAGGGACGGCGCATGGCCTCCTCAGAGGCCTCCGCTCCCCCTTCGACCACATACGTCTCGCAGAAGTAACGCGAGCAGCAGCTGATGAGGCCGATGCACACGTTCATGCAGGCGAGGAAGAAAATCGCAAAGACCACGACCGTGCCGGCAAGGCCAAAGTGCATGGAGGCCGAACGGGCAAGGATGGCGGCACCGTTGGTGGCATCGGGCATCACGGTGCTGAGCTGCGCGCCGGCAAGCGCCAGGCCGCAGTAGATGATGGCCATGAGCACACCGGCGATCACGCCGGAGCGCGAAATCTCGAAGGCAACGCGCTTGTCATCGGTAACGCCCAGCTCGTGGATAGTCTCGGCGATGATGATGCCAAAGGCGAGCGAGGCGAGCAGGTCCATGGTCTGGTAGCCGGTCAAAAAGCCCTGCACGGCAGCACCGGCATTATAGGGAGCCTGCGGCGCGGCAGCAGGGCCCAGCGGCGAAACCACGGCTGCGCCCACGACCAACACGATAAGGGCGATGAGCGCGGGGCCCGTAATGCGGCCGAGCACGCGCGTGATGACGCCGGGACGCAGCGTGAGCGCAAATGCGACCACGAAGAAGGCGACGGCGAAGACCAAGCGCGCGGTGCCATGCGAGACGCCCTCGGGCAGCAGCGGCACCAGCATCTCGAAGGCTGTGGAGCTCGTACGCGGAATGGCCAGACACGGGCCGATAGCCAGATACACCGCCGCGACAAAGAACTCGCCAAACTTGGGGTGCACGCGGCCGGCAAGCTCGCGCGCCGTTCCGGCAAGCGCCACGGCGATAAAGCCCATGACGGGCAGGCCAATGGCGGCAATGAGAAATCCAAGCATGGCGACCGGCGTGGCAGAACCTGCCTGCAGCGCCAGCAGCGGCGGAATAATGAGGTTACCGGCGCCAAAGAGCATCGAGAACAGAGCGATGCCGACGGTGACGACATGGTCGGAGCGCAGACCGCGCGGAGCGGATGAAGCCATGGGACCACCTTTCGAGTCAAAACAAAAACGGGACGAGCAAAAGACCCGTCCCGCAAGTATATACGCTTTAGCAGACTAAATCGCGCGAAGCTTCAATCTAGCTGCCCCTTTTGAGCCGTTACGCGTCCGAGCGACGGCGACGCAGCAGCTCGAGCCCCAGCGCGACAAGCGCAGCGGCGCCTGCAGCGACGACGACGGCCAATGGCGCACGATCGCCCGTGTCGGCGAGCTGCTGAGCGCTCGACTTGGAAGATTCCTTCTTGCCGGAGTTTTCCGTCCCCGATGCCTTTGCCTTATCAGCTGCGGAGTCATCCGAACTACCGGGTTTTGTCCGATCCTTTGAATCCGGCTGGTCGGAATCGGGCGTTCCGGGCTTTTCCGGCTCTGGCTTGCTCGGGTTGTCAGGCTCAGGCTTATCCGGGTTATCCGGGTCCGGCTTGTCCGGCTGATCAGGCTCCGGTTTGTCGGGCTCAGGCTTGCCCGGATCAGGCTGGTCAGGCTCGGGCTTGTCCGGGTCCGGCTTGTCCGGATCGGGTCCATCGGGCTTGTCCGGATCGGGAACCACCGGGTCCGGGTTGACAGGCTCCTGCTTCTTCTTCACCGTCAGCGTACCGGGCTCAACCGTGACATCGAAGTTCGGGTCGGCGACCGTCGCCCCGATCTGGTACTCGCCCGCCGGGGAACTCTCATCGGCGACGCAGGAGTACTCGACTTTCACGCCCGAGGTATCGGCCGAGCTCTTTAGGCTCGAGGTAAAGGCGGGATTCGCCTCTCCCTCGAAGCGTTCAGCATCGTCGACCTTTACCCTAAGCTTCGCCGGCGCAATCTTGAACTTGCGCGAGGCGGCGCCAATATACCCGTTGCTACGCAGCGTGGCAACGGCGCGATATGTGCCGGCATCGGTCGGGGCCCCACTCGACGAATAGTGCGTGCCGCCCGTCCCGTAATACCTGACCCTCAGGTCACCTTCGCAGGCCTTGGGAACCCCCGTGACCTCGGGCGCCTGGGCGTCACCGCTATAGACGAAGTTGCCCCCCTCAAATGCAAGCTTGACCCGCTTCGCCTGAACGACCAGAACAAAGTGCGCGGTCCCGGTCTCACCCCGAGCGTCCTTGCACGTGATGTCAAAGCTAGACACTCCGGCCTTGGACGGGGTGCCCGAGAGCGTCAGGCCGCCCGCTGTGCGGGTGAGCTGAAACCCGTCGGGGAGCTTAGCTACGTCCCACGCGTACTCATATGGAGCTTCGCCACCCGCGGCACCCGCAATCGTCGCTCGATACGTGCTATGCGCACGCGCGACCGGCAGCAGACCGCCGTTGAACACGAGGGCATCCCGGGGCACAACGGAAACGACGGCACGATCGCTTTCCACCTGCGCCTCGGTACCAAGGTAGCGCTGAGTGATGCGACAGAAATACTCGCCGGCCAGCTCGTCGTCGAGGTCCGCGAGCGAGAGCGTCTCCCCCGTCTCGCCCTCGAGCGCCACGGCCTTGCCATTCACCATGCGGAACCACTGGTAGGAGAGCTCAACCTTGGCAGCGCAACCCGTGGACGAGGCCACGTGATCGGAGACGTTCTTGCCCGCCTCGGCCGCGACCGAGAGCACAGCCGAATCGCCCTCATGGACGCTCACGTCCTGCGGCTGCGCGACCACACGCGGAGCGTCCGCCTTCGCAAACTCGAACGCGACCTCCTGCGATGCGGTGACATCGCTCAGCGTGACCTTGTACGCCCCGCCCTTGTAATCAGAAATGTCGAGGTCAACGGTCGCATCTGAGCCGGCCTGCGCAACCGTCACGCGCTCGAGGTAGCAGCCCTCGTCGGGCGTCGCCAAGAGGATCGCGTCCCCGCCCTCAACAACCGAAACCGAAGCATTGTCGACCGAACCGTTGACTGCCTTCGCCGTCACCTTATAGTGCTCGGGCTTCTTCTTGACCGTCAGCGTGCCGGGGTCGACCGCGACATCAAAGTTCGGATCGGCAACCGCCGCGTCGATCTGGTACTCACCCGCCGGCGATTTCTTATTCGCCGAGCAGAAGTACGTAACCTTAACGTCCGAGGTGTCGCAACGGCTCACCAAGCTGGAGGTAAACTCGGGATTTTCCTGGCCCTCAAAGCGCTCGGCATCGTCGACCTTCACCAGCAACTGGGCAGGTGCAACGGAAACCGTCAACTCGACGTCCTCGGCGGCAAGATAGTTTCGAGACGCCTTGGCATGGGCGACAACACGTGCCGTACCGGCAGCCTCCACCGTCGCGCAACGTCCCTTAATCGAAACCGGGCTCGCATCGCCATCGGAATCGACCAGCTCAAAAGTCACGGGAGTCTGGGCAACGTTGTTAAACACAATGGGGTCTCCACCATACACGCCCGAATAGCTTGTCGTTCCCGTAATGACCTGGCTCGCCTTTGTAATCGAGAACTCGGCGGACTCTTTACCCTGATAGTTGGAGTCAGTCACCTTAACCGTGACGCGGTAGTTACCGCTGTCGCACGGCTCCAGCGCCGTCGGACCATAGGACGTTCCATCTATACCGCAATAGGCAACGGAATAGCCAGACGTATCAAGTCCGGCAACCGCAACCGCCGCACCGTGTCGTGCGCCATCGTATGTCACATCAGACGTCTCGATCGAAATATCGACCGGGGCCTTCTCGATCGTGAAGTCACAGGAGGCATTACCGACATATCCCTTGGCGTCGAGCGTCACCACCGCACGATACGTGCCGGCATCCACCGGCGCCTGATCCGACGAGTAATGTGTGTCGCCCGTGCCAACATAGGTCAGTTTGACATCGTCCTCGCAACCCTCGGGCACGCCCGAAAGCTCCGGGGCCTGCGCCGTCGCGTTGTAGGTAAAGGTCTGGCCCTCAAATGTAAGCGGGGCTTCCTTCGCCTTCACGAGCAGCGCGAAGTGCGCATCGCACTTGTTGCCCAGGTCATCAGTGCACCCAATCTTGAAGCTATGCACACCCGTAGCCGCAGGCACGCCCGAGAGTACCAAGGCGCCCGATCCGTCATCTGCCAGCGTCAGCTGCATGCCCTCAGGAACCTCAACATCATCCAAGTTGTACGCATACGGTGCCTTGCCGCCCGTAGCGCCCGCAATCACGGCGCGGTACTCATCGTGAGCGGTCGCCACCGGCAGCACGCGCCCGTTAAACACAAGTGCTTCTCGCGGCACGATGGATACCTTCGCATGTTCGGTATCCGTCTTTGTCACCGTGCCC
>URZJ01000069.1 GCA_900552395.1 uncultured Collinsella sp.
CGTCGCGGGCTACGTATTGCCAAGGATGACATGGCACAGTTTTCGCGCGCTGTGGAACGCGACTTTAATGACCTTGCCGCCCGGTACTATCTCAACCTTTGCGGCGACCCAAAGATCCGTGTTTCGCGTGATCGAATCACCGTGACCTTTGATCTTGCCAAAGAGGAATAGTGCCTTTACCGAGTCCACTCGGTACGATACAGTTATTGCAGTTAAAACGTACTTTTAAATGCAGGAGTTTCTTCATGGATTGCCTGAAGGTATCAAGCAAATCATCGCCCGCGTCCGTTGCCGGCGCCATCGCCGGCATGGTCAAGGATGGTGTACCCGTCAACATCCAGTGTGTCGGCGCCGGTGCCGTCAACCAGGCCATTAAGGCCGTTGCTATCGCGCGCGGTTTTTTGATTCCAACCGGTTTTGATATTTCCTGCGCGCCCGTGTTCTCCGACATCCTCATTAACGGGGAGTCGCGCACGGCCATCCGCCTTTCTATCTACGTTCACCAGATCAATCGAGCTGCTATGGATAACGTCGTCATGGATGATGTTAAGCCTGTGGCATAGCTTCTGCTTGCCTCGTTTCGCTCCCCATCGTTAGGACTTATGCACATGGACCAGCGTTCCGTACGCGATATTCTTGCCGGTAAAACCTACTTTATCCGCACCTTTGGCTGCCAGATGAATCAGCACGACTCCGAGCGTGTGAGCGGTCTGCTTGATTCGTATGGCTGCCTCATGGCGCTCGATCCCGCGCATGCCGATATCGTTGTCTTCATGACGTGCTGCGTGCGCGAGGCCGCCGATACTCGCCTGTACGGTCAGTGCAATTCCTGCAAAAACCTGCCGCCTTCGCCTTCGGGCAAGCGCGTGGTTGCCGTTGGCGGTTGCATCGCGCAGCGCGATGGCGAGGGCCTGCTCACCAACGTCGATAACGTCAATGTCATCTTTGGCACGCATTCCATCGCGCATGTGGCCGAGCTCATTGCCGAGGCGTTCCTTGATGGCAAGCGTCATATCCGCACCAATGAGCATGAGGATACGGATGCCATGAGCATGCCGTGGCATCGCGAGACTCAGTATCACGCCTGGGTGCCCATCATGACGGGCTGCAATAATTTCTGCACCTATTGCATCGTGCCGTACGTGCGTGGTCGCGAAAAGAGCCGCCCCTTCGAGGAGATTGTCGACGAGGTGACCGGTTTGGTGCGCCAGGGCGTGCGTGAGATTACGCTGCTGGGCCAAAACGTTAACTCATATGGTCGCGATCTGTTTGGCAAGCCGCGTTTTGCCGATCTGCTGCGTGCCGTGGGCGATACGGGCGTGGAGCGCATCTTCTTTACGTCTTCGCATCCCAAGGACCTGTTGCCCGAGACCATCGACGCCATGGCCGAGACGCCTGCCGTTATGCCGCAGCTGCATTTGGCCGTCCAGTCAGGTTCGACGCGGATCCTCAAAGAGATGAATCGCCGTTATACACGCGAGGACTATCTGGGCCTTGTCGATCGCATTCGCAACCGCATGCCCGATATCGCGCTCTCGACCGACATTATCGTTGGCTTCCCGGGTGAGACTGAAGAAGACTTTGAGCAGACGCTCTCACTTGCCGAGACGGTCCGCTATGCTCAGGCCTATACCTTCATCTATTCCAAGCGCGCCGGTACCCCGGCCGCCGAGATTGACGATCCTACGCCGCATGAGGTTATTCTCGAGCGTTTCAACCGTCTGGTTAAGGTTATCGAGACCACGGCACACGAGTATAACCAGGGTGAGCTTCATACTGTGGTTCCGGCGCTCATTGAGGGAACGAGTAAAAAGAACGACGCGGTCCTGCTGGGCAAGAGTCCCAAGAATCAGACCGTGCATGCGCCTATCCCCGAGGGTTACAGCATCGATCAGCTTGTTGGTAAGATCGTTGATGTTGACGTTGACGTTGCCAAGACCTGGTATTTGTCCGGCTCCGTTGTGGGCGAGCCGCGCTAATGGTTTCTCCCGGGGCAGGTCTTTCCGCCGTTGCGATCGTCGGTCCGACGGCGGTTGGTAAGAGTGATGTTGCCGACCGTTTGGCAGCTCGTCTTTCGTCCGAAGTGCTGTCGTGCGATGCGATGCAAATCTATCGCGGCATGGACATCGGTACCGCAAAGATGGTGCCCGATGAGTGCACGGCGCCGCTGCGTCTCGTCGACATTGTAGAGCCGGGTGTGGCATATTCTGCTGCGCTTTATCAGGCCGACGCTCGCGCGCATGTTGAACGTCTCCTTGGTTCGGGTTGCCTGCCGGTTTTTTGCGGAGGTACGGGGCTGTATCTCAAGGCCGCCCTCGATGAGATGGACTTTCCCTCGGGTGAACTTGAGGACGATCGTCGTGCGGGCTATCAGGAGCTTGCCGAGCGTATTGGCGAGGAAGAACTGCATGCCTTGCTTGCCGAGCGCGATCCAGAATCGGCTGCTGTTATTCATCCCCATAACGTGCGCCGTGTGATTCGTGCGCTCGAGATGCATGATGATGGCGTCTCCTATGCGCAGCAAAAGTCGCAGTTTAGTGTTCCGCACGAGCATTATCATGCCCTATGGTTTGGTCTGACGCGTAATCGCGAGGTGCTCTACGAGCGCATTAACCAGCGCGTCGATCTGATGTTTGAGCAGGGTCTTGTCGATGAGGTCCGCGGTCTTATGGGCCAGGGGCTGGGAGATGCCCTGACGTCGATGCAGGCAATTGGCTATAAAGAGATCATTGATGCTTTCAATGGCGTGATGAGCATGGATGAGGCTCGCGAACTCATTAAGATGCGTTCGCGTCGTTATGCCAAGCGTCAGCTTTCGTGGTTTAAGCGCGATGACCGTATCGTGTGGTTTGATATGGATGAATGTACGATCGATGAGGTCGTTGAGGATATCCTGCATCGTATTGAGGCTGCCTAATGGCCCGTTTCCCCCTTGTTCCCACGGCACCCGAGCCCGAGCGTGCCATTTTAGTTGGTGTTGAGTGGCGCGACAATGCATGGCCGCTCGATCGCTCGCTTGATGAGCTGGAGCGTCTTGCCCACACAGCTGGTGCTCAGTGCGTGGCACGCTTGTCGCAGCGTTTGGTAAAGCCGTATCCTAAATCGTTTATCGGTTCCGGCAAGGTAGAAGAGCTGTGCGGCCTGGTGCATCGCATGGATGCCGATGTCGTTATTTTTGACGACGACCTGACGCCCTCGCAGCAATCCTATTTGGAGAAAGCTGTGGGCGAGCCGGTAAAGATTATCGATCGTACAGCACTGATCCTGGATATCTTTGGCCTGCATGCTCAGACGCGTGAGGGACGCCTGCAGGTACAGCTGGCACAGCTTCAATATTTGTTGCCTCGCCTGCGTGGCATGTGGAGCCATCTCGCCAAGGAGCAGACGCGCGGCGGCATCGGCTCACGTTTTGGTCAGGGCGAAAGTCAGCTCGAGGTCGACCGTCGCCTCATTCGTAATAAGATCGCTGCGCTTCGTCGTGAGCTCAAGCAGGTTGAACAGCGTCGCGATGTTCAATCCAAGAGTCGCATTGAGTCACCGGCGTTTCGCGTCGCGTTAGCCGGTTATACCAATGCCGGTAAATCGACGTTACTCAATCGTCTGACCGGCTCTACGGTACTTTCGCAGGACAAGCTGTTTGCTACGCTCGACCCGACGACGCGTTCGTATCGTCTGCCCGGCGGTCGCGGCATGACGATTACCGATACCGTCGGCTTTATTCAAAAGCTGCCCCATGGTCTGGTCGATGCCTTTAAATCGACGCTGTCCGAGGTTTTGGGTGCCGATCTAATTCTCAAAGTCGTAGATGCGTCTGACGAGGACTATGAGCGGCAGCTGGAGGCTGTCGACCGCGTGCTTGATGGGATCGGCGCCGGAGAGCGTTTAACGCTGACCGTATTCAATAAAATCGATCTTCTCGATAGCGTCGATCGATTGAGTTTCCGTTGTCGCTATCCGGAGGCCGTTCTGTTCTCGGCCCAAACGGGCGAGGGGCTCGACGATCTCGTCGACCGGATTGCTCGCGAGGCTGCTGCCACCGATGTGTTGCTCTCCGCTGATATCCCGTATCGCGAGGGCGCTCTCATCACGCTGGTGCATGAGCAGGGAACCCTTCTGCATGAGGAATATCTCGAGGACGGCGTTCGCATTGTGGCGAAGTTGCCGGCTCGTATTGCACCGCGGCTCGAGCGCTATCGTACGGAATAAACGATTTCTAGCACGCCTAGAATGACTGGCTGATGGAGCAGGTAGAACGGTAAGGCATGCCGACCCAGGACTGCGAGCGCCGGGATAGGATTGGCGTATGCCCATGCTGGCGCTTCGAGACTTGATGCTTGTGCTGCCTGGGCAGCAAAAAAGCCGGTAAGGTACATAAAGACAAACGGTATGAGCGGATAGTAATCTCCCGAAACAAAACCCGGGCCTGGGAATCCAAGCCATGCCAGGTAGGGGAGTGGGTAGACCGCCTTTGGAATGCCCCAGGTTAGGGCAAAAAGAACAAGGCACGCTGCGATGCCCCATGAGCCCGGTAATTTTTGGAGTAACGGACGGGTGAACGCAACCACCGCGGTGCACACCGCCATGCAATAAATGATGCCAAAGTTCACTGAATCGTCGACCGATACGAGCGTTGTTGCGATCCAGACGACCAAAGCTGCGGCAGCGTACTTAGCCGCTCGTTTGGCATTGTTGCGTGAGAGCGTGCACATCCAACCCGCGATAAACAAAAATACCCAGCTGATGCTGGCGCGCCAGACGTCTTGAAAGACAGTCTGGGTAAACCAAGGCATATCCCAGCCGTACAGGTAGGCGAGATCATAGCAAGCGTGAAAACCTGCCATAGAAATCATCGTAAACCCGCGGACGGTATCAAAGATGGTTATGCGTTTTTGCATTACGAGAACCGGCGCATCAAGCCGACGACTTTGCCCAGGATAACGGGATTCGTTGCATAGATAGGTTCCATGGTGTCGTTCTCGGGCTGCAAGCGCACACGCCCCTGCTCCTTGTAGAACGTCTTGACGGTCGCCGAACCATCAATCATGGCCACGACAATTTCGCCGTTCATGGCACTCTTTTGTTCACGGACGATGATGTAATCGCCATTGAAGATGCCGACATTGATCATTGAGCTCCCATGCACCTCAAGGATAAAGGAACCCTGATCAGTGGCGATTTCGGTCGGGATAGTAAACGTGTCTTCGATATTCTGCTCTGCCAGAATGGGAATCCCAGCCGCGACGCGACCAACGAGCGGTAGCGAGACCGTTCCGCGAGGTGCGGTGGGCTCGTCAGATTTGGAAATTGAGACAGAGGAACCATCCTCGTTAAAGAGTTCCAGGGCGCGCGGTTTGGTGGCATCGCGCTTGAGTAGCCCGCGCGCCTCCAGGGCAGAGAGATGGGCGTGCACGGTGCTGGGGGAGGAAAGGCCCACGGCAGAAGCCATCTCGCGCACGCTGGGCGGATAACCCTTCTCCTGCTGATATTCCTTGATGAAGTCGTAAATTTGCTGCTGACGCTTGGTAATTTTGCGAGCCATCAGGGCATCCTCTCTACCCATGTCAAACAAATGTTCGAATTTTGCTTGACAGGAACAACTGTTCGAAGATAATAATAACCGAACATTCGTTCTCGCGCTAGACATTTTTGTCCGCGCGGTTTGATAAAACTGTTCTCAGCAAAACACGCGAGAGGAGAACATGATGAACGTAACGAATATGGTCCAGGGAAACCTCGCCCTTAAGCTCGAGACGCCTGCAGAACCCACTTTTACGGTTGTTCAGGGTGGCCGCTCCGGCTTTCGGCCTTTGACCGTAAAGCCTGCGCGCAATCAGCAGGCTGTAGTCGCGCCGGCCCGCGTTGCCCTGAAGGTTCCGACGATTGTCGCCGTCGCCGTTGCGCTTACGCTCTTCTTTGTCCTCGCTATGTCGGTCTTTAGCGCTCGTCACGCCGCGTATGCCGAGTCCGTTTCCAACATTACCTACGAGACCATTCGCGTTCAGCCTGGCGATTCTCTTTGGTCGCTTGCCGAAGAATATCCAATCGAAGGCCTTTCCACGCAAGAGACTTCCGACATGATCCGTAGCGTCAATCATCTGGAGCATGGTTCGCTCGCCGCCGGTGCGCATCTTAAGGTTCCTGCTCGTTCGTAATCATTATCGCGCTGCGCATGGTACCCTTGTTATCGTTTAAGAGGAGGTACCATGCGCTGTCCCAAATGCGGCAAGGCACATACCCGCGTCGTTGATTCCCGTATGCAGGAGTCAAATAACACCATTAAGCGCCGTCGCGAATGTTGCTCGTGTAACTACCGCTTTACAACGTTTGAGCGATGCGAGGACCCTATCGAGGTCATTAAGTCAGATGGAACTAAGCAGCGGTTCGATCGCAATAAGCTTCTTGTCGGCTTGATGCGCGCCACCATCAAGCGCGATATCGACACTAAGAAGCTCAATGAGATTATCGATGACATCGAGGTCGAGCTTCGCTCTCGCACGCTGACGGCCGTCACGTCCCATGAGTTGGGTGACATGGTGCTCAAGCGCTTGGCCAAGATCGACAAGGTTGCGTACATCCGTTTTGCCTCGGTCTACCGCGATTTCAAAGACGTCGATGAATTTCTGCAAGAGCTCGACAAGCTAAGGTGATTCCATGTCCAACATTACCGTCAACATAAAGCGTCTCGACCCCACCCTCGAGCTTCCCAAATACGCCCATCCCACCGATGCCGGCTTGGATCTACGCTCCAACGAAGACTGCGTCCTGAAGCCCTTCGAACGCCGTCTGGTCTCTACGGGGCTGGCCATCGCCCTGCCCGATGGCTACGCCGGCTTCGTCCAGCCCCGCAGCGGCTTGGCCATCAAGCAGGGCCTGTCTATAGTCAACACGCCGGGCCTCATTGACGCCCACTACCGAGGAGAACTCAAGGTTATCCTTATCAACCTGGATCCCACCAACGACATCCAAATCAACAAAGGCGACCGCATCGCCCAGCTCGTCATCCAAGAAGTCCCCACGGTCAACCTCGTAGAAGTAGAAGAACTAGACAAAACCGACCGAGGCAAAGGAGGCTTCGGCTCCAGCGGCGTCGCCTAGGGGCGCTCGTATCCCTCCCGCCCGCCTCTCACGCATATAATTCCATGCTCAAACATTCTCGCTTCGCTTCGCTCGCTGCGAAACTGCGCGTGGAACGATATGTGTGAGAGGCAGGCGGGCGGCTACTCGCTTGAAACAATATTTACTTTTCTGGTAAGTCGATGCGATGAAGGGTCGCCTCCTTTGTCGCATCGACTTACTGTATTTATATTTTTCGGTTTCGCCTTTGCAGATTTTAATGGCGGGCATCCGGTATAGCTGCTAGCACGTAAACGTAGCTGCTCGGCGGGAGCCGCCCATATATCGTTCCACGCGCAGTTTCGCAGCGAAGCGAGAATGTTTGAGCATGGAATGATATATGGGCGGCTCCCGCCGAGCAGCGGACTATCGCCTAGCGGATATGCGCGGGTTTTCCGCCCCAGTAGAAGCGGCAAAAGGCTCTTTTGCGCTTTTGGGGTTTGCCTACGAGCTCCATGGTTGCGATGGCTATGTCTTCGGCTGCGTGGGGGCGGCGTAGAACTTCGCCGTTGATGAGTAGCGCTTTGAGTGATTCGGGATGGTCGTGCAGGTGGCGCAGGGTTACGATGAGTTCTCGTGCGGTGGTGACATGCATACTGGCGCCCATGCCGGTGAGCATCGTGGTGTTGGCCTTTTCCTGGCCATAGGACTTGCCCAGCAGGATCATCGGCAGATGCGCGCACAGGCACTCGGTGACGGTGAGTCCGCCCGATTTGAGAATTGCCAGGTCGCAGCCGTGCATGAGGGCCGCCATGTCGTCCACGTAGTCCAGAACCGTAACGTTTTCGAGTTTCATGGCGTCGAAGAGCGTTTTGAGGCGGGTGGCATATTCGGTGTCTTTGCCCGGCAAAAAGACAAAGTGCATGTCTTCGAAGCTGCGTAGGAAGGGGAGGGTGCGGTCCATCTCCGCGCGAAAGCGAACGTACGGTTGAGACAAGCTGGCACCGGCCATTACCAGCACGACGGTCTTGTCAGTGGGGAGGTTGAACTTAGCTAGCTCTTCCTCGCGATCGTAATCCGTGTCGAATCCGGCGCGAATAGGAATGCCGGTAATGCGAATCTTTGTCTCGAGCACCTTGCGCGGACGCAGCGTTTCGGCCATAAATTCGTTGGCAACACAGAATAAATCGGTGTCCTTGTGGGGCCACCATCCCTCGACTTCGTAGTCGGTCGGTACGCAGATGACCGGATAATCGATACCCGTAATTACGCGGGCGCCCACGGCAACATTGGCTGCCGTGATGTGCGTTGCAACCACGGCTATGGGCCTGCGGCTACGAATATATTCGTTGAAGGCGGGGAACATAATTCGCGACCATGCCGTTCCGCCACCCCAGAGAAGATGTCCCGTAAGCGTATATCGCCAGGTCAGGTCGTAAATGGGGCGTGTGGCTCCCGTAAAAGAAGCCGCGGTCTTATTGCCGTCGAATTTAATACGTCCAAAATCAAGGATATCGAGCACTTCAATCTCAATATCCTCGGGGATGCCATTGGTGCCGCGGATGAGGT
>URZJ01000070.1 GCA_900552395.1 uncultured Collinsella sp.
GCTATGGCAGCTTACGCCACGGTATAGACCCAGTTGTGCTTATCTTCAACAGCACCAGACTGGATACCAGTCAGGGTCTCGCGGAGCTTCTTCATCACAGGGCCGATCTCGGTGTAGCCGGCCGGGAAGGTCACGGTCTCGTCGGCGCCATAGACCTTGTTGTCAATCTCGCCAACCGGAGAGATGACGGCAGCGGTGCCGCACAGGCCGCACTCGACAAAGGTACCGGCCTTGACCTCGGCCCACTCGACGGGACGCTGGTCAACGGTCATGCCCAGGTCCTGAGCAACCTGAACGAGCGAACGACGGGTGATAGAGGGCAGGATGGAGTCGGTGTGCGACTGCGGGACGACAAGCGTGCCGTCCTCCTTCACGAACAGCACGTTGGCGCCGCCGGTCTCCTCGACATAGGTGCGGGACTCGGAGTCGAGATACAGGTTCTCGGCATAGCCCTCGCGATGGGCCTCCATCGTGGGCTTGAGGGACATGGCGTAGTTCAGGCCGGCCTTGATGTTGCCGGTGCCGTGCGGTGCGGCGCGGTCGTACTCGGAAACGCGCAGCTTGACGGGCTTAAGGCCACCCTTAAAGTACGGACCGACCGGGGTCACGAGAATGCGGAACGTGTACTCAGGAGCGGGAGCCACGCCGATCACGTCACCGGAGCCGATCATAAACGGACGCACGTACAGGGTCGCGCCGGAACCGAAGGGCGGAACCCAGGCGGCGTTGGCAGAAACGACCTGCTTGACGGCCTCAACGAACTTGTCCTTGGGGAACGGGGGCATCTCGAGGCGCTGGGCAGAGTTATACATGCGCTCGGCGTTCATGTCGGGACGGAAACAGACGATGCTGCCGTCCTCGGCGGTGTAGGCCTTCAGGCCCTCAAAGACCTCCTGGCAGTAATGGAAGATGCCACCGCACTCGGAGACATGCAGGGTGTGGTCGGTGGTCAGGCCACCCTCGTCCCACTCGCCGTCCTTCCAATGGGCCTCGTAGCTGTAATCGGTCTTCATGTAGCCAAAGCCGAGGCTACCCCAATCGATATCCTTCTTCTCGACAGTCATATGTCGCTCCTTACATACACAGTTGCATACTCGCGAACCCGCACGCAAGGACCGGGGCCGACCGCGTCGCAACGTCGCACGCCCGGAGCGTAGAGCCGGACGGGACACGCGGACAGCATCAAAGCCGATGGCACGTCGATTCGCATGCACGAGATTGTACTCCGCACACGCATCGGATAAAACGCTTTTCTTTAACTAACTAAAGTATTTTCATTTGACCGAAGCAAAAAGGCCCGCCACCGTAAGCGGTGACGGGCCTCAACGGCACGGTTTGCGCGCTGGCTCGAGCTACGCGTTCTTTTTGCCCAGCTTTGCCTTAACCAGACCGACCACAGTCGGGATAATCGACACGGCAACGATGCCAACGATTAGCAGCTCAAAGTGCTCCTGCACAAAGGGAATGCCGCCGAAGAAGTAGCCCAGCAGCGTAAAGACCGTCGACCAGGTAATGCCACCCAGCACGTTAAAGATAACGAAGTTGCGCCAGTGCATGCCGCCCATGCCGGCGATGAAAGGCACAAAGGTGCGGATAAACGGGAAGAAGCGACCCAGGAAGATGGCCAGGTGGCCCCACTTGTCCAGGAAGTCCTCGGACTTTTTGATTCGCTCGGGCGTCATGGCCTTCACCTTGCCCGAGGCGATGATCTTTTGGCCAAAGAAATGACCGATCATAAAGTTGCACTGATCGCCCAAGATGGCAGCCGTCCATGCGACGGCCAGCAGAGCCACGATGTTAAAGCCGCCGTTGTGGGCAAAGAAACCCGAGGCAAACAGCAGCGAGTCGCCGGGAAGGAACGGGAAGAACACCACGCCCGTCTCGATAAAGATGATCAGGAACACGCAGCCGTAGGCCATAAGCGGGCCGGCGGCGATCCAGCTGGCGATCGCGGTGCGCGGATCCTTAAGCAGCTCGGCGATAAAATTGATGAAACCCATGAAGTAAAACCTCTCAGTTGTGGGCGCGGACACGTCCAAGTTGACCAGTATACGGTTGTGACGCGGCAACGCACACGACCTTACAAAAGCGTGACTTCATTACCAGCAAGTTTGCATAATTGACACCTGTCGCGCAAAGCCGAGCAAGATTGCTCTTCCTAATCCCTAGCGAATCGCTATACTTTATTGAATTGCATTGTCGCGGCGCTAAGGGAGGGCGGCCGGTGAGCTTTATCAATACCATTCGCGAGGACATCAAGACCGTCCAGGCACAGGACCCCGCCGCGCAAAACGGCCTAGTCATCTTCCTTTCTTACCCCGGCCTGCACGCCAAGTGGAACCACGTGCCCGAGCACTGGCTGTGGGAACATGGACATCGCTCGCTCGCCCGCGTGCTCTCGCAAATCACCCGCCATATCACTGGCGTCGAGATTCATCCTGCCGCACAGATCGGCAAGCATTTCTTTATCGACCACGCCATGGGCGTTGTCATCGGCGAAACCGCCATTGTGGGCGACAACTGCGTGCTCTATCAGGGCGTCACACTTGGCGGCACCGGCAACGAGACCGGCAAGCGCCACCCCACCCTGGGCAACAACGTCACCGTGGGCACAGGCGCCAAGGTGCTCGGCAACATTCGCATCGGCAACAACGTCAAAATCGGCGGCAACTCGGTCGTCGTCAAGGACGTACCCGACAACTGCACCGTCGTGGGCGTGCCGGGCCGCGTCATCAAGCGCAACGGCTGCCGCGTATTCGAGGAAAGCTTCGACGCCAAGCAGCACCGCGAATACATGCCCGACGATGCCGCCGAGCAGAGTGCCCTCAACCGCCAGGGCATCACCGAGAATGCCCGCCGCGTCAAGGAACTCGAGCGAGAGGTGGCCGAGCTCAAGGCCCTCGTCACCAAGCTCGTGGACGAGCGCTAGAGGCGGACGGCCACCGACAACATTGACGCCAACGCAAAGGCGCGCCAGGGAATCCATCCCCGGCGCGCCTTATTTCTGATGTGACATGCGGGACTGTCCCTTTGTCACATTATGCGAATTGGCTCAGGTAGAGGTCGGCGTAGGCGCCCTCGGCAGCCAGCAGCTCCTTGTGCGTTCCCTGCTCGATAATGTTGCCGTGATCCATAACCAAGATCAGGTCGGCATCCACAATCGTCGACAGGCGATGCGCGATCACAAAGCTCGTGCGGCCGCGCATGAGCGCGTCCATGGCGCGGCCGATGGCAAGCTCGGTGCGCGTATCCACGCTCGACGTCGCCTCGTCCAGGATGAGAATCGCCGGGTTGTTGAGCAGCACGCGTGCGATGGTTAGCAGCTGACGCTGGCCCTGGCTGATGCTTTCGGCATCGTTGGCTACGCGCGTGTCGTAGCCCTGAGGCATGGTGCGCACAAAGAAGTCGACCTGGGCGGCGCGAGCGGCCGCAACAATCTCCTCGCGCGTTGCCTCGGGGCAGCCGTAGGCGATGTTCTCGGCAATCGTGCCGTCGAACAGCCAGGCATCCTGTAGCACCATGCCAAACTGCTGCCGTAGCTCGCCGCGATCCATGAGGCGCGTATCCACACCGTCAAGCGTAATGCGGCCGCCGTCGATCTCGTAAAAGCGCATGAGCAGGTTGATGAGCGTCGTCTTGCCTGCGCCCGTGGTTCCCACCACGGCAATCTTCTGGCCCGGCTCGGCGGTAAACGACACGTCGCGCATGAGCGGCTTGTCGGGCGAATAACCAAAGCGCACGTGCTCAAAGGAGACGCGGCCCTCCACGCGACCCGGCAGCTTGGCGGCCTCGCCCGGCTGCGGATCGGCCTCCATCTCGGGCTCATCGAGCAGGTCGAACACGCGCTCCGCACTCGCCAGCGCGCTCTGCAGCGAGTTGAAGGTAAACGAGAGCTGCGTCATGGGCTCGGACGCCTCGTAGATAAACTGGAAGAACGCCTGGAACACGCCGACAGTCATCTGACCGGCCACCAGCATGCTGCAGCCCACCAGCGCAATCACGATCTGCGCCAAACGGCCGATAAAGCGCACCGCAGGGCCGACGGCGTTAATCATAAAGTCGGCCTTGGTGCTCACGCGCGCCAGCTCGCCCGAGGCCTCGTGCACCTCAGCAGAGCTCTGGTGCTCGCGGTTGAACGCGCGAATCACCAGACGGCCCGAGTAACCCTCCTCAACCGCGCTCGTAATCTTGGAGACCCACTCCTGGCGCTCACCGGTTACGTCATGCGTGCGGCGCGAAACCACCTTGGTCACCAGCAGCGATACCGCCGTAAAACCCAAAAAGATCAACGTGAGCCTAACGCTATAGACGAACATCATGATGATGGCGCCCGTCACGGTGCCGATCGACACCAGCAGCTGCAGCAATCCGCGCTGCATGCTCTCGGACATCTTGTCCAGGTCGTTGGTCGCGCGGCTGACTACCTCACCGGGACGATGCGCATCAAAGTAAGCGAGCGGCAGACGGCTGAGCTTTTGCGCGATGCGGTTGCGCAGGCGCAGGTTGAGACGCTCGGCAACGCTCGACATCAAAAAGCTCTGGAGTGCGTAGAACGAGGCGGCGGCGGTCCAGATTAAAAAGTAGACAAAGATGGTCTTACCGCATTGGTCCCAGGTGATGCTAAAGGTGGTTCCGCTGGCAAACGCCGCTTGTATGTGGCCCCACAGCTCGTCGATGACATGAGCGCTGTATGCCGGCGCGGCGGTGTTAAAGATGACGTAGAACACGATGCTCACGAACACGATATAGAAGCGCCAATGGTCGCCGGTAGCCTCGTTCCACAAACGGCGCACCGTCGCCCAGGTATCCCGAGGCGTCTCGCCCTCTTCTTCGTCGTCCACGTCGCGGATACGCTCTGCCTCGGCGCGGGCGCGCTCGTCCTCGGCGCGCTCGTTTTCCTCGTAGAGTGCTTGGCGGCGAGCCTCGCGCTCCGCCGCTGCCTTGGCGGCATCATCCAGCTCGGGTACCGCGGCGGCCGTTTCCTCAACCAGTCCCGCGGCAGCGGCGTCATCAACGCCGCCCTGCTTCTTGAGCTCCTCGGTCATGCTACTCACCTCCCTTCATCTGCGATTCCGCGATAGCGCGGTACACCTCGCAGGTTTCCATGAGCTCGTCGTGCGTGCCCAGACCCACGACCTCGCCGTCCTTGAGCACCACGATCTGGTCGGCGTGCAAGATCGTCGAGATGCGCTGCGCGATGATGAGCACCGCAGCGTCACGCGTCTCGTCTTGCAACGCATGGCGCAGGGCCGCGTCGGTCTTAAAGTCCAGGGCCGAAAAACTGTCGTCGAAGATATACAGGTCGGCGCGCTTCATGAGCGCGCGGGCAATTGCCAGGCGCTGGCGCTGACCACCCGAGAAGCTCGTACCGCCCTGGGCAACCGGGGTATCGAGCCCCTGCGGCTGATCGAGCACAAATGTGCTCTGGGCAACCTGCAGCGCATGAAGCATGTCGGCCTCGGTCGCGCCCTCGTTACCAAAGCGCAGATTGCTTGCCACGGTGCCCGAGAACAGCCATGCCTTTTGCGGCACATAGGCAATGCGCCCGCGAATCTCACCTTGCGAAAGCTCGCGCAGATCGACGCCGTCCAGGCGAATGGCGCCCTTGGTGGCATCGTGGAAGCGCAGTAGGAGCTTGGCCACCGTCGACTTGCCCGAGCCTGTCGAGCCCACGATCGCAGTCGTCTGACCGCGGCGACAAGCAAAGTTCAGATCGCACAGCGTGTCCTCGTCGGCGTCGTCAAAGCGAAACGACATATGATCGAACACGGCGACCGCATCGGCCCCGTCCTTTGAGTCGGACGCGGCCGCATCGAGCGTACGCTGGCCATCGACGATGCTCGGCTCAATCTCCAGCACCTGCTGCGCACGGTTGAGGCACGCCGCGGCACGCGGAAGCGTCAGCACCACCATCTGGGCCATCATCACAAAGAACAGGATCAGAAGCGCGTACTCCAGCACCGCCGAGATGCTCGCGATTTGCATCGCATGGGCGCCCACGCGGTTGCCGCCCACCCACAGCACCGCCACCTCGGCAATGTTCATCAAAAAGAAGCTGGAGCTGTCGAGCCCCACAAAAAGGTGGTTGACTTTGATGGCGTTGGCGGCGTAGTCGCTGAACACCTCGTCCAGGCGCCGCTCCTCGTGACGCTCCTTGTTAAACGCACGGATGACGCGCACGCCCACGATGTTTTCGCGCAGCACCACGTTCATGCGGTCGATAAAGCTCTGCAGGCGCATAAAAATCGGCGCGGCGTTAGCGACCGTAAAGACCGCCGCCACCAGCACGATTGCAACCACGACGCCCAGCAGCGTGCCCATGGCGGGATCGATAAACCAGGCGAAGATGATGCCCGCCACGGCCAAAAACGGCACCGGCAGCACCAGTTGAATCGTCTGCAGAATCGCCTGCTGGATCACGTTGATGTCGTTGAGCGAACGCGTGATCATCGAGCCCGTGCCAAAGCGCTCAAAGTCGCTGGCAGACAGCTCAAGCGACTTGTCGTAGACGGCGTTGCGGATATCGCAGGCCACGTTGGCGGCCAGGCGCGCCGAAAGATAGCAGCCCAGCACCGCGCCGCCGCTGGCCATGCCGGTCGCGATAAGCATGTAGAGGCCGTTGCGCAGGATGTAGTCGACATCGCCCGTGGTGATGCCGGTGTTGACCATGTTCGCCAGCATCGTGGGAACCAACAGCGTACCGACGTTGTCGATTAGCAGCACCAACAACGTCACCGCGACAAGCCTGCGATACGGCTTCATAAACCTCATTAAGAGTCGCACGACTCCCCCTCTCCTTGATTCTCGGCCTGGCTCTCGGCAGCGATATGCTGCTTAAAGGCATCGCACTCATCGCCGAGCGCATGGGAAAATTTTCCGATTAGGCGCATGATTTCGCGTTGTTCCCAGGGCTCGAGCACTTCGAAAGCCTGTTGCTCGGCTTCTTGCGCCGGCAGCGCATATTGCTCGGCAAACCGCATGCCCGCTTCGGTCAAACGCACAACCTTGTTCTTACGGCTGCCTTCGGCAAACTCCAGCGTGGCGAAGCCCCGCGCCGTCAAGGTTTTAATTGCCGAGTTGATAGTCTGCTTGCTGTAGAACCATTCGCTTGTCAGGCGGCTTACGGCAACACTGCCGCCCGCCGTGCTGGTATCGACGAGCATCCAGTAAGCGCAGTCCGAAAGACCGCAGGCGCGCGAGAACTCCGAATAGATATGGTCGAGTCCATTGAGCAACCGGTCGAAGTCGACCAGCGTAACCGCACTATTCATCTATCCCACCATTCGATTGTCCGATTTTTGACCAATTTATATCTCTAGATTAGTCCGAGTTTTGACTATCGTCAACAGGCGATCCGCAAATGCTTGCACTTTTATGGCCTATCGGCAGAAAAAGACCGCCGGCGCGGGGGCAGCGCCAGCGGTCGCGTGAAAATCGGGTTTTATTGCCTGTTAGGCAGCGACGGCCTCGTAGACCGTAGCGCCAGAGAAGCTATCGTGCAGGCTCTTGCCGGCAATCCACGGCAGCTCGACGACCTCGCAGACCGTGTTGACCAGCTCGGAGCAGTCAGTAAAGTGGCCCTTGTCGTTGAGGGCCTCGCAATCCTGAACACGCCAATAGCCATCGGTGTGCGTGATGTAGTACTCGTGATCGTCAATCGTCACAAAAGCGCGCGTCTTGGAACGCAGCAGCTTCAGAAATCCTTCGAAGTCGGTCTCGACGACATCTCCAGCCTGGAACATGATGTTACCTCCTGGCCCGGCGCCACCACGGCGCATTGATAAACGTTGGTACTCCTTTAGTAAAACCTTTATCAGAGGTTATGCGTTCGTCATTTAGGCAAGTGGTAAAAAACCGCAGGGTAGACGGGATAAAACGTTTAACCATCCCATTTGTTTGTCACATTCTGAAGGTACTTTTATGCAAACCTACTTTCTCAATTGGAATCTATCCTTTTGGCCGGGCAATTGACCGTCTATCGTTTGAGCCCGACGGGTATGAACGGGGCATCTGCAACGCCACCGCAAGGAGACACCATGGAGACTATCGAAGCACTCATCCATCGCCGCAGCTGCCGCAAATACAGCGATCGTCCCGTCGAGGCCGAAAAGCTTGCACGTATTATCGAAGCCGGCCAATATGCACCGAGCGGCATGGGCCGCCAACCGGTGACGTTTGTCGCCGTCACCGACCCCGCGACCGTCGAGCGTCTCTCACAGCTCAACGCCCAGATCATGGGCAGCAACAGCGACCCCTTCTATGGCGCCAAGACCGTTGTGGTGGTGCTGGTCGACCGCAGCGTGCCCACACATCTGGAAGACGGCTCGCTCGCCATGGGCAACTTGCTCAACGCCGCCTATGCACTGGGTGTCGATTCGTGCTGGATTCACCGCGCGCATGAGGTCTTTGACTCGCCCGAGGGCCTGGAGCTGCTGGCCAGCTGGGGCCTGCCCGCCGACGGCAGCCTGCGCGGTGTCGGTCACTGCATTCTGGGCTATGCCGAAGACACGCTACCCGAGCCCAAACCCCGCCGCGACAACGTGGTGTATGTAAAGTAATTAGTCCC
>URZJ01000071.1 GCA_900552395.1 uncultured Collinsella sp.
CGGCATTATCGAGTTCGCTGAGCTGCAGAACTTTGTCGATATGCCGCTTAAGAACTTCTCCTCGGGCATGGTGGCGCGTATCGCCTTTGCAATCGCGACGATTACCGAGCCCGATATTCTGATCGTTGACGAGACGCTGTCCGTCGGTGACGTGTTCTTCCAGCAGAAGTGCGAGGCCCGCATCCAGCACTTTATCCAGAGCGGCGACGTGACGGTTCTGTTCGTTTCGCACTCCATGGAGCAGGTTGAGCGCATCTGCCAGCGTGCCGTTTGGATTGAGAAGGGTGACCTTCGCATGGACGGCCCGGTCGATGAGGTCTGCAAGGCGTACCGCGAGCAGTTCAACTAGGTTATAATTACTTGCGCCTGACAGGCTTACGCTTGCTTGGGCGTGCGGTTATTTGCTCCATTAGCTCAGTTGGATAGAGCAGGGGACTTCTAATCCCAAGGTCGACGGTTCGAATCCGCCATGGAGCACCATCGTTTATTAAGCCCGGACCGCTTGGTGGTCTGGGCTTTTTTCATCTTGTGTGCTGCTGGAGCCGAGCGCGAGCAAGCCGCTGCTGTTTGTTGGGGTTGGCATTTTACTTTTCGATACGCTCCCTCAGCAGCTCCAACGCGTGGGCGTAGCCTTGGAGGCCTTCGCCGGTGATGGTGGCGAAGCAGGCCAGGCGTGCATAGCTCACCTGGCGGAAGTCCTCGCGTGTCTCTACGGCGCTGATGTGGACCTCCACAGCCGGGATGGCGACGGCCTTGAGGGCATCGAGGATCGCCACGCTCGTATGCGTATAAGCGGCCGGGTTGATGACGATGCCGTCGACCTTGCCGTAGGCCTCCTGGATCTTGTCGACGATGCTGCCCTCGTGGTTGGACTGGAAGACCTCGATCTCGTCGAAGCCCTGTGCGGCACCTGCCTCCTGGCAGATCTGCACTAAGCGGTCGTAGTTGTCGCTGCCATAGATGCCCGGCTCGCGAATGCCGAGCATGTTGAGGTTGGGGCCGTTGATGACGAGTGCTTTCATGGTTGCTTCCTTTGCGATTGGAAAACCACCACAAAGGCGCCTGTCCCCTTTGTGGTGGTTTTGGTTAGAGAGCGGGTGGGAGGGTGTCGAGGAGGGCTTGGGCGGTGTTGGCGGCGCAGTCGCGTGAGTCGATGATGTAGTCGGCCCAGGAGCGGTAGCGCGGCATGCGCTGCTCGGCGAGCTTGTCGATGCCATCGCGCGCCGTGATGGGGCGGCCCTTGTGGGCGAGCTCGTCGAGCTTGCGATTGAGCATCACAATCTGGCTGTTCTGGTGCAGCAGCGGGTAGTTCTCGTCGCGCGTGACCACGCCGCCGCCGGTGGAGAGCACCAGGCCGCTGCGCTTGGAGATGTCGGCCAGCGCCGCCGTCTCCTGCTTGCGGAAGGCCACCTCGCCGCGCTCGACGATAAAGTCGGCACAGGGCATGTCCAGACGCTCCTCGAGCGCGTGATCCAAGTCGATGTGCTCGCGACCCGTGAGCAGGGCGATCTGCTCGCCCACGCGGGTCTTGCCCGAACCCGGCATGCCGATCAGGGCAATGTTTTGCTCGCGGCGGGACAGACGCTCCGTTATGTCCAAGATGCGCTTGCGCGGGGTGACCTGGCCGGTATAGCGCTCACAAGCATGAGCAGACCACCGATGCAGGGGATGCCGCGGCGCTCGGCCTCGAGCATCAGGCCCGTGCGAGCGGGGTTGTAGACAATGTCGATAACGCCTTCGAGCGCATCTAGCCCTTCGAGCGTGCAAGGCGCGTCGGGGCAGTGGGGGAACATGCCGGCAGGTGTGCAGTTGACGAGCAGTGCCGCATAAGATTGCTGCGCGATGTTGTCGTAATTGAGCTCGCTCGTACGACCCACGGGTACGACGACGGCGCCCAGGTCACCGAGTACCATGCTCGCCGTGGTGCCGGCTCCGCCGGTGGCGCCGAGCACGAGGGCCTTCTTGCCGGCAACCTCAACGCCCAACTCCTCGACCAGGCACTGAAAACCGAAGTAGTCGGTGTTGTCGCCCCGCAGGCGGCCGTCGGCCAGGCGCGTGATGGTGTTGACGTTGCCCATACGCTCGGCCAGCGGGCTCAGTTCGTCCAGGTAGTCCATGACGGCGCGCTTGTAGGGGATGGTCACGTTGGCGCCCTCCCATTCGTTGCCCGTCATAAAGGCCTCGAGGTCCTCGGGCTCGCGCTCAAATCGCACGTACTCGAGCCCCGCGAGCTCCTTGTAGATGGTCGGGGTGTAGCTGTGGCCCAGCACGCGGCCCAGCACGCCGTAGGGGCGGGTTGCGGCGACATCGGTCATCTAGAGCACCTCCGTGTAACTGCCAAAGTAGGTGAAGCTCTCACACACGTCGTCGATGGAATCGAGCAGGTCATCGAGGGCCTTGCTGCCAAAGGGGCAGTCTAGGTCAAAGTAGAACATAAACTCAAAGTCGCGCCCGGGGATGGGGCGGCTCTCGAGCTTGATAAGGTTGATGTTGAGTGCGTAGAAGCGCTCGAGTACGCGATAGAGGGCGCCCGGTTCGTTGGCCGTGGTGATCATGAGCGAGGTACGGTTGGCGCCGGGGTAGACGCGCGGCTCGCGACTGATGACGACGAAGCGCGTGTAGTTGTTGTCCGAGTCCTGGATATTGGGCTCCAGCACCTCCAGACCATAGAGCGCCGCGCAGCTGCGCGAGGCGATGGCGGCAACGTCGGTGCGTTCGGAGCTGGCGACCATCTCGGCCGACATGGCCGTGTTGGGGTACTTGGTGGCGTGCAGGTCGTGTGCCTCGATAAAGCCGGCGCATTGGGCAATGGCCTGGCCGTGGCTGTAGACCTCGTGCACGTCCGCAAGCTTGGTGCCGGGCTTGACGAGCAAGTTGTGGTCGATTTTGAGGCGAAGCGAGCGCACGATGTGGAAGTCGAACTGGGCGAGCAGGTCGTAGACGGCGTTGACCGAGCCGGCGGTGGAGTTCTCGATGGGCAGCACGCCAAACTCGCAGAAGCCGTCGCGCACGGCGCACATGACGCCCTCGAAGGTCTCGAAAAACGCGATGTCGGGCACGTCGAAGAGCTTGCACGCGGCGATTTGGCTGTAAGCGCCCTCGACGCCCTGGCAGGCGACGGTGGCCGTTTGAGGGAAGGGCGTGTCGGAGGCTGCAGCCGTGGCGTGGGCCTTTTGCGAGACGGTGATGCCCTTGAGCTCGTTGATGTAGCGCTGCTGCTCGGCCTTGCTCATGCTCATGAGGAGACGGAACAGGGTGATGGTCTGCGCCTCGTAGCGCTCGGGGGCGCGGCTGGCGAGGTTGTTGAGCTTGGAGCGCTCACGGGCGGGGTCGAAGACGGCCTTGCCCATCTCGATTTTTGACTTGGCGACCTCGGTGGCAATGTCCATGCGCTCGACAAAGCTGTTGAGGAGCGTGGTGTCGATGCCATCGATGGCCTGGCGGATGTCAGCAAGGTCCATGGAGACCCCTTTCACGTGTCGGGGGATGTTGAGGGGTGGGTAGTTAGCGCTGGGCGGCGTCTTCGAGGAGGGCGTCCCAGATGGCAAGGGCGGCGGCTGCCTCGGCTACGGGGACAGCTCGGGGGACGATGCAGGGATCGTGGCGGCCGTGGACCGAGAGCTCGGCATTTTCCATAGCGTCCATGTCCACCGTCTGCTGCTCGCGGCCAATGGAGGGCGTCGGCTTTACGGCCATGCGCCACATGACGGGCGCGCCGGTCGAAATACCGCCCAGGATGCCGCCGGCGTTGTTGGACTCGACCTCGATCTCGCCGGTCTCGGCATCGATGCGATACGGATCATTGTTCTCGCTGCCGCGCATGGCGGCCACGGCAAAGCCCATGCCAAACTCCACGCCCTTTACGGCGGGAATGCCAAACGCGATCTGCGCGATGCGGTTCTCGATGCCGTCGAACATGGGGTCGCCGATGCCTGCGGGAAGCCCGTAAATGCCGCACTCCACGATGCCGCCGATGCTGTCGAGTTCGTCGCGCGCGGCTAGGATTTCCTCGCGCATGCGGCCGGCTGCGGCGGCGTCAATGCACGGCAGATCGTTCGTAAGGATCGCCTTGCGGTCGGCCTCGCGATAGACTATGTCGTCCATCGGCAGGTCGGAGATGCCGCCGATCTGCGCTACATGCGCCATGACCTTAATGCCGCGGGCCTCAAGTGCCTGCAGCGCGATACCGCCGGCGATGCACAAGGGTGCCGTTAGGCGGCCGGAGAAATGCCCGCCACCAGCGACGTCGTGCATGTTGTGGTACTTCACGCGTGCCGGGAAATCCGCATGGCCCGGGCGGGGCTTGCGGCGCAGCTCGGAGTAATCCTTGGAGCGCGTGTTGGTGTTCTCGATAATCGCGGCGATGGGCGCGCCGGTGGTATGTCCATCGACCACACCGGCGATGATGCGGGCGGCGTCGGCCTCGCGGCGTTTGGTCGCGGTCTCGTCGCGACCGGGGGCACGACGGTCAAGGAAGGCCTGCAGCCGCTCCTGGTCAACAGCGATGCCCGCCGGAATGCCATCGAGGGAGCAGCCGATGGCGGAGGAGTGCGACTGGCCGAAGATGCTTAAGTGTAAGACGTTGCCAAAGGTCGAGGACATGCTATTCCTCCTCGAGTGTGACCTTGCCGCCCAGCAGGCGGTAGTGGTCGAAGAAATCGGGATAGGACTTGTTGACGGCCTCGGCGCCGTGGATCACGACCTCGCCGGTGGCGCGGCTCGCGGCGATAGCGGCCATCATGGCGATGCGATGGTCGTTGTGCGAATCGACTTCGCCGCCGGTGAAGGCATCGACACCCTTGATGATGAGGTCATCGCCGGCAATGCGCACCTGCGCGCCCAGCGCGGTGAGCTCGCGGGTGGTCGTGACCAGGCGGTCGGATTCCTTGATGCGCAGACGGGCGCAATCGCGGATAAAGGTGCGGCCCTGCGCCAGCGAGGCTACGGCCGAGATGACGGGCACCAGGTCAGGAATGTCGTGGGCGCTCATCTCAAAGCCGGCGAGCTTGTCGGACTGCACGGTGGCGGCGTTGGTGGAGCGCACGATGCGGGCGCCAAAGCGCGAAAGCGCGGCGAGCACGTTTCGGTCGCCCTGCGCGGAGCTCAGGGATACGCCCTCCACGGTGATGGGGTCGGCGCCGATAGCGCCGGCGCACAGCCAAAAGGCGGCGTTGGACCAGTCGCCCTCGACAGCAACGCTGCCGGGCGTGCGGTACGAGCCGCTGCTCACGCGGAAGTTCGTGACCTCGGGCTGGCCGTCCTTGGCCGGAATACGCTCGACGTTGACCTCGACGCCAAAGGCCTTCATGGCCTGGATCGTCAGGTTGATGTAGGGGCGGCTCTCGATGAGGCCGGTTACCTGCACGCAGGAGGGCTGGGCCAGCAGCGGGGCTGCCAGCAGCAGGCCCGAGATGTACTGCGAGCTCACGTTGCCCGGAAGCACAAAGGTGCCCGGGCGCATGCGGCCGCTCGTCTTGAGCGGAAAACCGCCCAGACCCTGTAGGTCGCAGCCGGCGGCGATGATCTCGTCCGAGAGCGGGGAGAGCGGGCGGGCGCCCAAGCGCCCCTGACCCACAAAAGTTGCTTCTGCACCCAGCGCGCAGGCGACAGGCAGCATAAAGCGCAGCGTGGAGCCACTTTCACCGCAGTCAAGCGTGCCGCCGGCAAGGGCCTTGAGCAGGCCAAACTCAACACTCTTCATGGTGGGGTGGACCTGGAAGCCGTCCTCGACGGTCTCGATGCGAGCACCCAGTGCCGTAAGGCAGCGCACCGTGGCCTCGATGTCGGCGCAGGTGGTGTTGCAGGTGACGTGCGTCTCGCCGTTGGCAAGCGCGGCGCAGATGATGAGGCGATGCGCCATCGACTTGGACGCGATGGCGGGAACGGTGCCCTTAAGCGGGGACGGGGTGATGCGGGCTAGCATGCGGATGCGTCTCCCTTCTGGCCGAGGCCCTCGGCAATGAGTTCGTGGAAAGTGGAAAGCGGCGTGCGGTCGATGCTGCAGCGGCCAATGCCGTGCGGAATCACCAGATCGATAGTGTCGCCCGCGCGCTTCTTGTCGTGGAGCGCCTCGGCAAAGACGGTATCGGCATCTAGGTCGCAGCGGCTCTTGAGGCCATGGCGGGCGCAGAGTTCCTCAATACGATCGGGCAGTGCAGCATCGCAGACGCCGTGCAGGGCCGCGGCGCGCGTGATGATGCCCATGCCGATCGACACGCAGTTGCCGTGTCCGAGCTCAAAGTGCTCGCAGGCCTCGACGGCGTGTCCGGCGCTGTGTCCAAAGTTGAGGAGCTTGCGCTGGTTGGTTTCGCGCTCGTCGGCGACGACCACGGCGCGCTTGATGTCGATATTGCGGGCGATGATGAGCGCTACGCGGGCCACATCGCGGTTGAGCAGCTCCAGCGTGAGCGGGGTCTTCTCCAGCTCGGCGAAAAGCTCCGGGTCGGCGATCACGGCGTGCTTGACGACCTCGCCGCAGCCGTCGGCGAACTGCTCGGGCGTGAGGGTGGCCAGACACCCCACGTCGGCGATAACCACGCTCGGCTGCCAAAAGGCGCCGGCCAAGTTCTTGCCGGCAGCCAGGTCTATGGCGGTCTTGCCTCCCACCGACGAATCCACCATGGCGAGCAGGCTCGTGGGGATCTGCACAAACTTGCAGCCGCGCATGTAGGTGGCGGCTACAAAGCCCGCCACGTCGCCCACGACGCCGCCGCCGAGTGCCACGATCACGTCGGAGCGCGAAAGCTCGTGCTCGGCCACAAACTCCAAAATGGCAACGTAGGTCTCGGCGCGCTTATGGGCCTCGCCGGCCTCGAAGGTGCAGATGCTCACCTCGTAGCCTGACGCCTCCAGGCTCTGCTTAACGGGCATCTGGTAGAGCGGGCCCACGTTGGTGTCCGTCACGATGACGGCCTTGGTGCCGCCGGCGGTGGCGCGCACGAGCGGCCCCGCCTGCTCCAGCAAAAACGTGCCAACATGCACCTGGTAGGGGCGTGCAGTGTCGATATCGATGGTAATCGCCATAAGCTTCGGTCCTTTCGACCTGGCGTGATGGGTTGTCTAGTGGGAGGCCTCGTCGTCGAGTGCGCGCTTAATGCGGTCGCCCTCGGCAAGGAGATTCTCCAGATAGCGCTGGTCGCGGTCCTTGAGCGCGCGGCTGTAGGCGCCAAGCGATTCGATCAGATGGTCGATCTCGAAGGCGAGCGCGTCGGCGTCGTCGATCATGAGCTCGGACCACATCTGGGGGTTGAGGTGCGCCACGCGGGTGAGATCGCGGTAGCTGCCGGCCGAAAAGCCGTGGTGGACCTGGGCAGTGGGGCTTTTGACGTAGGCGTTGGATACCACGTGCGCAAGCTGGCTCGTGAAGGCGATGACACGGTCGTGCTCGGCGGCGCTGGTCACGCTGAACTTGCCAAAGCCCAAGGGGCGCACCATCTCGCGCACCTGGCCCAAAAGCTCCAGCTTGAGCGCATCGTCCACCGCGGGCGGTACGAGCACCAGCGGGGCGCCCTGGAACAGGTCGGCGCGGGAGTGTGCATAGCCCGAGTACTGCGTGCCCGCCATGGGGTGCGCGCCCACAAAGTAAAAGCCGTGCTCGCGGGCAAGCTCAAAGGCGCGCTCGCACACGATACCCTTGACGCCCACCGTGTCAATTACCACGGGGCCCATGATGGCCTCGGTATCGGTGGCGTCGGCGAGTGCCTGGGCGTGTGCCTCGAGCCATTCGATGCAGGCTTCGGGGTAGCAAGCCAGGACGATGATGTCGCATTCGCCGAGTGTCTTGTCGTTGAGCTCTCCGGCGACGGTGCCCATGCTGGCGGCGGTCATGACATCGTCATCGGGATCCCAGGCCAGCACGCGAACGCCCGCCTGCGCATAGCCGCGGGCAAAGCTGCCGCCGATGAGGCCAAGGCCGACGATGCCGGCGCACTTGGGGCCGCCCTGGTTAACGCGCGCGTTTCTCACTGTACCCATGGGCTACTCCATGGTCTCTTGGCAGACAACCTCGCGGATGGCTCGGATGCGACGCATGGTGTCGTCGAACTGATCGGGGGTGAGGGCCTGAGCGCCGTCGGACCATGCGCGGCTGGGCTCGTCGTGGACCTCGATCTCCAGGCCGTTGGCACCGCAGGCGGTCGCGGCGAGCGCCATGGGCTCAACGTAGCGGGTGTAGCCGGTGGCGTGGCTGGGGTCGGCGACGACGGGCAGGTGCGACAGGTGGTGCAGCACCGGCACGGCGTTGAGGTCGAATGTGTTGCGAGTACGGGTCTCGAAGGTGCGGATGCCGCGCTCGCACAGGATGACGTTGTCGTTGCCCTCGCTCATGATGTACTCGGCGGCCATGAGCAGCTCATCGATCGTGCCGGACATGCCGCGCTTAAGCAAGATCGGAGTCTTGGTCTTGCCGACCTCTTTGAGCAGGGGGAAGTTCTG
>URZJ01000072.1 GCA_900552395.1 uncultured Collinsella sp.
GTTTCGTCCCATTGCGCCCGGCTAGTCCTCGAGCAGGTTCTCGATAAAGCCGACACGGTAGTTCTTGAAGATTACCTCGCCGCCGTCTTGCGTGGCGTCCAGATCGACATCGCCCATGATGCCAAAATCGTGGTCGCCATCCTCGTCAGCAAAGATCTGGTGCACGTGCCATACGTGCGCGGTCTTCTCGTCGGACTCGTCGATGGAGAACATCGCGGCGCTGCGGGCATCTCCGTCGGTGAGGATTTCCTCGTGCTGCTCGTGGTAAGCGTCGAGTGCTTTTTGCCAGCGGATCTCGCTCATGCCCCAGTCGTCGTCGAGCTCGCCCAGGTCGCGAACGTGCTCGCGGGCGGCAAGGGTCACGCGGCGGAAGAGCGCGTTGCGCACCAACAGCGTGCAGCCGCGGCGGTCCGCCACGACCTCGTCGATGCCCTGCGGCGGCGCAGCATCGAGGGCTGCCGGGTTGCCGGCGTTCTCCCACTCGTCCACCAGGCTCGAGTCCACCGAGCGCACCACAAAGCCGAGCCACGAGATAATGTCGCGCAGACGCTCGTCGCGCTTCTCGATGGGCACGGTGCGGTCGAGCGAACGGTAGGCCTCTGCCAGGTAACGCAGCAAAATGCCCTCGGAGCGGGCGATGCCGAGCTTTTGAATGTAACCCTTAAAATCGCTCGCGCTTTCCAGCATATCGCGCAGGACGCTTTTGGGAGAGAGCTGGTAGTCGTTTGCCCAGGGCACTTCCTGGCAGTACTTGTCGAAGGCGGCGTCGAGCAAGTCCTCGAGCGGTTTTTCGTAGGTGACATCCTGGATGCGCTCCAGGCGTTCCTCATATTCGACGCCGTCAGCCTTCATTTCGGCCATCGCGCGGTCGCGCGCTGCGCGCTCCTGAGCGCGCAGCACCTGCTTGGGATCCTCGAGCGTTGCCTCGACCATCGAGATCAGGTCCATGGTATAGGTCTCGCTCTCGGGATCGAGCAGCTCCAGCGCGGCAAGCAAAAACGGCGAGAGCGGCTGGTCGAGCGCAAAGTCCTCGGGCAGGTCGACCGTCAGCGCGTAGTCGATGTCCGGCGCGGCGTCAGCCGGAGCGTCGGGTGCGGGCGGAACTTCGGTGCGAACGACGACGCCGGAATCGATGAGCGTGGCGAAGATCTCGTCGGCACGAACCTCGAGCTTTGCCTTTTCCTCAGGGGTCTGCAGACTCGTCTCGATGAGGTCGTGTACGCGGGCTCGGGCATCGCCGCCCTGCTCGACCACGCTAATCACCATGGAGTGCGTGATGCGCAGGCGCGGCTTGAGTGTCTCGGGCTGCGTCTCGATCAGGCGCTCAAAGGTTTGCTTGTTCCAGGTGACAAAGCCCTCGGGGGCCTTCTTCTTTTTAATCTTGCGGAGTTTTTTGGGGTCGTCGCCCGCCTTGGCCATGAGCTTGGCGTTCTCGATCTCGTGCTCGGGTGCCTCGGCGATGACCATGCCCTCGGTATCGAAGCCCGAGCGGCCGGCGCGACCGGCAATCTGATGGAACTCGCGGGCGCGCAGACGACGCATCTTGTAGCCGTCGAACTTGGTGAGCGCGGTGAGCACCACGGTGTGGATGGGCACGTTGATACCGACGCCGAGCGTATCGGTGCCGCAGATGACGGGTAGCAGGCCCTGCTGCGCCAAGCGCTCGACCAGCAGGCGGTAGCGCGGCAACATGCCAGCATGGTGCACGCCGACGCCGCATCCGAGCAAGCGCTTGAGGATTTTGCCGAAGGCCGTCGAGAAGCTCGTGCCCTTGGCCGCCTCCTTGATGGCCTCGCGCTGCTCCTTGCTGGCAATGCCAAAATTGGCGAGCGACTGTGCCGTCGCAAGTGCGGCATCCTGGCTAAAGTGCACGATGTAGAGCGGGGCCTCGCCACGGCGCATGGCGAGCTCGACCGTGCCCTCGAGGGAGGTCGTCACATAGTCGTAGCTCAGCGGAACAGGACGTGGGGCGTCGACGACCAAGTCGCAAGCAGCGCCGGTGTGCTCCTCGAGTGAGGCGGCGATGGCAGTGACATCGCCGAGAGTGGCGCTCATGAGCATAAACTGCGTATGGGGCAGAGTGAGCAGCGGCACCTGCCAGGCCCAGCCGCGGTCGGGGTCTGCAAAGTAGTGGAACTCGTCCATGGCGACGCAGCCAACATCGGCATCTTCGCCCTCGCGTAGTGCGTCGTTGGCGAGGATCTCTGCCGTGCAGCAGATGACGGGCGCCTTGGTGTTGATATGCGTGTCGCCGGTGATCATACCGACGTTATCGCGGCCGAGCACCTGCACCAGGTCGAAAAACTTTTCGCTGACCAAGGCCTTGATGGGGGCCGTGTAATAGCAGCGCTTGCCCTGCGCCATGCCCATAAAGAGCATGCCCAGTGCGACGAGCGATTTGCCCGATCCGGTCGGTGTGCCCAAAATGACGTGATCGCCGGCTGCCAGGTCCATGAGGGCCTCTTCTTGGTGGTCCCACAGTTCAATGCCGCGGTCGCTCGTCCATTCAAAGAAGCGCTCGAAGGCCTGGTCGGGCGTGAGCCACGGTTCGGGCTCGCTGCCGTCCTCGGGCTCCCACCAGGTGGGGGAGAGCGCACCGAGCGAGCCGAATTCGGCTTCGGTTCCCGTGCCGCCCGAGAATGAACTGGCGGCTCCGGCACCGGAGACGGTGCTGGCGGCGATATCTGTCGTGGTCTGTGCCATGTGTTTGCTTTCTCTCGCGATTGTCCGCCAACTATTATGGCGTAGCGTCGCATCGATGCGTTCGCAGGCAAGAAAATGCAGGAAATGGGCGTTCTGCCCAGCCGTTTAGTGTAGTCGCTAGCCAAGTGAGTAGACTTTTTGCGATATTGCGAGCACATGACTTTTGCGCAAGGGTTCTACCTGCGGTTTTATGTTTCGCTATGCGGGCTGTGCCTGGCTATTGCAAAAAAGTCTACTCACTTAGGTTTGAGGGCCGTTCGCTGGCGCCAATTTGCGCTTGTTTGCCGACGCCGCGACCATCAGAAGCCCCTAGGACTCTTGCGGCAGGCGCTTCTTGCCTTTACGGGCGCGGTTTCTAAAGTTCTCGACGGCCTCTTCCATACCCAGAGGTACATAGGTGAGCTCATCGAGGTTTTCGGGCAGGTAGCAGGCAAGGCTTTGCTCCTGCGCGCGGCTCGCCGCGAGCTGTTCATCGCTGGGCTGCGCGCCGGGTGTGGCGCAAATGCCATAGACGACGGCACCCATCTCGCGCGTGCGGCATTCGTATTCGGTCTCGGGATGCTCGGGATGGTCGCGGCGGACGTCGTCGCTTACCCAAAGCGTGTCGTAGCCGGCCGCGGCAATCTGCCCCAGGGCGTAGTCGCGCAGCGGTTTGCTGTCGGTGCGCAGCGTGACGGTGGCGCCGGCTGCAAAGAGCGGGCGGTAGAGCATCAGATGGTCGACATGGACGAGCCGTTTTTTGGCGTACTTGGCCTTGGGCTGCGGCGTGGGAAAGTTGATGGTAATGGCATCGAGCTCGCCTGCGGCAAACAGCTGCGGCAGCGATGCGGCGCCTCGGGGCAGGACAAGTGCGTTGGACAGCTCCTGCTCGCAGATTTTCTGTGCGGCATAGGCGATGCAGATGGGCTCCTGGTCCATGCCGATAAAGAACGTGTTTGGCTCGCGGGCCGCGCGCTCTACAAGGTACGTTCCCTTGCCACAACCAAGATCCAGATGAAGGTGTTCGAAAGGCTTGCTGCCTGCGGGCGCACAGGCCTCGCGCCAATCTCCGGCATAGGCCTCGGGGTTCGTCTCAATCGCATCGGCGTAGCGCTCCAGGCGCTCCTCGAGCACAAAGTTCTTAGGTGTGCGAACGTGGACGGCTCCCATGAGGCTCCTTGGTCATACGTATGGAACACATTGCAGGCGCGTTCCGTCAATGGGTTGAAAAAGGGTGGGCATGGTTTGCCCGAAAGATGCGGTGCGGCTCGGCGGCGAGTCGCCGATACCTACAGGCGCTTGAGAATCACATAGCGGTTGAGCTCGCCGCTGCGACCGTCGGCATGGAAACGCTCAAGCTCGCGCACGGGGACCTCGCCGCTCTTGTAGAACGTGCGGACACCGCGCACCAGGTCGGTGATCTGCTGATCGTCAAAGTGATGGCAATAGCGGTAGGCGTGGCGGTCGTTTTGCCAGCCAATGAGGTGGTCACCGGCTTCAAACTGCGCGGAATCGTAACCCTCAAACGGCGGGGTGAGCTCGGCGCGGGCCTCGGCGCGAACGGCTTTGCGCGCCATGCGCTCGTCGTTCATAAACTCCCAAAAGCTGATGGCGATGATGCCGCCTGGGCGCGTCTGGCGCACCAGAGCGTCGAGCACGCGTACGCGGTACTCGCACGACGGCACGTGGTGCATAAATCCAAAGCAGACCGAGATGTCGGCGAGCGGGGCGTCGAAAAGCACGTCGGGTGTCTCGGCGGGGTTGAGCTTCATAAGGGCATCGAGCACGTCGAGTTCCTGGAAGTGCAGGTTGGGAATGCGCAGGGCGTGACCGTGCGCATCGATAGCCAAATCCTGACACGAGTCAACACCATAGAACTCAAACGGGCAGCTGGCGTCTGCCGAGGGGTTTGCGCCATCGACGCCCTTGGCGGCAAGTGCGCCGCCGGCGGCAAAGTTCTCGAATCGCATATTGCCGCAGGCAAGATCGAAGACGCGGACGGGATGCTCGATCGTGGCGACTTCGAGCTGCCCGAGCGCGATGTCCATGGTGCGCACCCAGCCGGGCCACGGGGCCTGCCGCGTATCGGAAAAGGAGGCGGAGTGTTCGCGATAGAACGTGTTGTTGAGCTGGATGAGCGATGAGGCGAAATCGCGGTTCACGGCGCGGAACTCCCTCCGATGGCGGTGCGGAATAAACAGTACGACCATACTACCGTTAACGCCGCAACGGGGACAACCGAGCTGTGGGTCATTGCTTTGTTTGGACACATTTCCGCAGCTCATATGTGCCCGCAACCGCCGGTTGTCAAAAATCTCACTAGAATAGGTGGCATGATTTTGGCGGTGGCGGATAGATTTTTAACTGTGCAAGGCGCCTTAAGAACAAAAACGGTCCGGCGGCACGGCTGGCAAAAGCATAGGAGGAACCATGAATGTAGAAACTGCTCAGCGGCTCGCCGACCTTCGCCGCAGCAAGGGCTTTAGCCAAGAAGGATTGGCGCGAAAGCTGGGACTGTCACGCCAAGCGGTCAGTAAATGGGAGCGTGCGGAGAGCTCGCCCGATACCGAGAACCTGATTTCGCTCGCCAAGCTCTATGGTGTGAGTCTGGATGAGCTGCTCAATCCGAGCGATGAGATCGAAGACGATATCGAGTTTGAGAACGAGGACCGCGCCCGTCAGCGCGAAGCCGAGGCGGCAGAGCGTGCCCGCACCCACGAGGCGGCGGCACGCGCTACCGAGGCGGCAACGCAGGCAAGTGACGCTGCGGCCAAGGCGGCGCAAGCGGCAAGTTGGAGCGCGCAGGCCGCCAATGCCGCTACGGCGCAGGCGACGAGTGGCGGTGCGGTTGGCTCGACTCCGGTGAAGGGCCCGTTCCAGTCGTTCCCGTATTGGGCTGTGTGTTGGCTGCTGTTCTTTTTGCTGATGTTCCCGTTTGGTGCCGGCCCCTTTGCCGCGCTGATTTTCTTTACGATCCCCATCTATCACTGGGTGGCACGTGCGCTCGATGGCGATTGGGCGCGTGGGGATATCCAGGTTGGTCCGGCGCCGGTGACAGCTAGGGCTCAGAATGTTTCCGCTTCGGTTGATGCTGACGTGGCTACCGCGACTACCGCTGAGCCGATTGCCAAAGAGGGTGATGAATGATGAAGCTTTCACATGAATCCAAGGTACGCTTGGGCGTTGGCATCGGAGCGTTTGTGCTCATCATTGGGCTTGTCTTTGGCATTTCGCGGACATTGATTCATTTTGATGGTCCGTGGAATCTCGACGATGTTGTATCCGGCTTGTCTGGTATGGACGATGCGCTTGACGACGACGATCTTTTGGATGGCGGCAACTATTCCGCTCGGCCTCAGCAGCTTTCGAGCACGACTTTTGATGCCGATGAGTTCCGCTACCTCGATTTCGATATCAATGCGGCTTCGGTGGACGTCAAGGTTGTTGATGGCAACAAGACTCGCGTTATCGAGCGGGGGCGCGTTGCCGAGGGTATGGATGCCTCCAAGGCCGCGACGCAAAACATCGCATCCGTCGAGGACTCGACGCTCAAGGTTTCCCAGTTTGGAAGTGATGACGGTAAGGCAATCGATCGCTCAGTTACGGTCGAGCTGCCGCGCCGTGTTGCCGAACATCTGAAGGGAGTCAACGCGCACGTGGGCTCGGGCGATCTGCAGATTGCCGGTGTCATCTGTGATGGTTTCGATCTTTTCCTGGGTGCGGGAGATGTAGAGTTTACGGGCAGCGTGACTGATGCGCTCAGCGCTGAGGTCGGTTCGGGTGATGTGACGTTCGAGCTTTACCAGGCCCCCGCGAAGTCGATGGACGTGAGTGTGGGCTCGGGCGATGTGGAGATGACGGTTCCGAACTCGACGGGCTTTAAGGCGAGCCTCACCTTGGGCAGCGGCGACTTCGAGAGCGATTTCCTTCCGCTTGGCTATGACGGCGAGACCATTTTGAATCTTGAATTCGATAACGGTGACAAGTCTGCCACGTATCGTTTTGAGGTCGGTTCGGGCGACATGTCGTTTGATCCGGAGTGATGGCTGCGGGCTGGTCCGCAAGCATAGATGCTTAGACGCGCTGTTTGATGAAGGCGCCGAAGCCGAGATCGGCTCCGGCGCCTTTGCCTTTACAATGGGGGCATGGAACAGATTATCTTGAACATACTCGAGGCTCTGCGTCGCGGCGAGACCGTGGATGACAAAGCGCTCGTCAAACTGATACATGCCGAGGCGCGCCGTGAGGGTGCCGACAAACGTGATTTGGCCAAGCGCCGTCTGCTGCCGTTCTACCAGCGGGTTAAACGTGAGGAGCCGGCTCGGTGGGCTGCGTGGAATGTCGATTCCGATCTGGAACGCCAACTGCTGCAGGTGCTGCGCATGAAGCCGCGCCGCACGGCTTCGGGCGTGGCGACCATTACCGTCATCACCAAGCCCTGGCCATGCTCGGGCGATTGCCTATTTTGTCCCAACGATCTGCGCATGCCCAAGAGCTATCTGCACGCTGAGCCGGCGTGTGCCCGTGCGGAGCAAAACTGCTTCGATCCGTATCTGCAGGTGAGCGCTCGTCTGACCGCGCTTTCGCAGATGGGGCATGCGACCGACAAGATAGAGCTCATCGTGCTCGGTGGTACCTGGAGCGACTATCCGCAAGGGTATCAGGCATGGTTTATGTCGGAGCTCTTCCGTGCGCTCAATGACGATGCCGTCGCCGGCGTGGCGGCAAACCCCATGTTGGCGCGTCCGGGCATCAGCCGTGCCGAGGCAGGGCGCCTGCTCGATGATGCTCCCGCCGATGCCCTGCCGCCGGTGGTAACAGAGCGCCGCGAGCGCTATCGGGCTGCCGACATTGCGACAGACGAGGCCAAGCTCGCTGCCGGCGTTGCCGACGAGCAGGGGCGTGTGGATGCTGCCGTGGGCGGCTATAACCGCGCGGTGCGTTGTCTGTACGGCCCCGGCACGCCGTGGGGCGAGGTCGCCGAGTGGCAGGCGGCAACGATGGAGGAGCTTGAGCAGCAGCAACGCATCAACGAGACGGCGAAGCATCGCGTGGTGGGACTCGTTATCGAGACGCGCCCCGATGCTGTAACGCCGCAGGCGCTCACGCTCATCCGTCGTCTGGGCTGTACCAAGATCCAGATGGGCATCCAGAGCCTCGACCAGCATCTGCTCGATATCAACGAGCGTCGCATTTCGGTGGCGCAGATCGAGCGGGCGTTTTCGCTTGCGCGCCTGTTTGGCTTTAAGATCCACGCGCATTTTATGCTCAACTTGCTGGGCGCCACGCCCGAGGGGGACAAGCGCGACTACGAGCGCTTTATGACCGAAGGGGCCTTTATGCCCGACGAGGTCAAGGTTTACCCGTGTGCGCTCATCGAGGGCTCGCGTCTGGTGGGCTGCTACGAGCGCGGCGAGTGGCGCCCCTATACCGAGGAAGAGCTGCTCGATGTGCTGGCCGACGACATCGTGGTGACGCCGGCGTTCTGCCGCATCAGCCGTATGATTCGCGACTTTAGCTCCGACGATATCATGGTGGGCAACAAGAAACCTAACTTGCGCCAGCTCGTCGAGAATCGTTTGGCGGCCCGTGGCGAGGGCGCGACGGTGCGTGAGATTCGCTATCGCGAGATCAGCACGGCGGGTGCCGACTTGGATGAGCTATCTCTTGATGAGGAAGTAGCGTACGAGACGTCGGTGACTTACGAGCGCTTTTTGC
>URZJ01000073.1 GCA_900552395.1 uncultured Collinsella sp.
TGCCGACCTGCGGGCCGTTGCCGTGGGTGATGATGATCTCGTTGCCCTGCTCGATGAGGCCGAGGAGCGCGTGGGCGGTGTTGCTCACGGCCTCGATCTGCTCGACGGGGTTGTTGCCGAGGGCGTTGCCGCCGAGGGCGACGACGATGCGGTCGGGCTTACCGTACGGTTTACTCATAGTATTCGTTCACTTCCCAGCTACTAGCGAAGCGTCGCGTACATCATGGCCTTAATGGTATGCATGCGGTTCTCGGCCTCCTGGAACACACGAGACTGCGCGCTCTCAAAGACCTCGTCGGAAACCTCCATCTCGGTCACGCCGAACTTCTCGGCAATCTCGGCGCCGATGGTGGTCTGCGTATCGTGGAAGCTCGGCAGGCAGTGCATAAAGATGGCGCCGGGGTTTGCCTTGGCCATGACCTCGGGCGTTACTCGATAGGGAGAGAGAAGATCGATTCGGCTCTTCCACAGCTCCTCAGCCTGGCCCATACCGACCCAAACGTCCGTATAGATCACGTCTGCATCCTTGACGCCCTCGTCGATATCCTCAGTGAGCTGGATCGTGCAGCCATTCTGAGCGGCGATCTCCTGGCAGCGCTCAAGAAGCTCGGGATCGAAGTGCGTGGCGCCCTCGACATCGCCCTTGGGTCCGCAGGAGCAGAAGTTAATGCCGAGCTTGGCGCAGATAACCATCAGGGAGTCGCTGACGTTGCCCTGCTCCTTGCCCATATAGGTGAGCTTCATGCCGCGCGTGTCGCCAAACTCCTCACGCATGGTAAGAATGTCGGCAAGGGCCTGGGTGGGATGGTACTCGTTGGTCAGACCGTTCCAGACGGGAACGCCAGCCTTGGCGGCAAGCTCCTCGACGATCGACTGGTCGGAGCCGCGATACTCAATACCGTCATACATGCGACCGAGCACGCGGGCGGTATCCTCGATGGACTCTTTCTTGCCCATCTGCGACGAGCCGGGGTCGAGGTAGGTCACGCCCATACCCAGGTCCATACCGCCGACCTCGAAGGCACAGCGCGTGCGCGTGGAGGTCTTCTCAAACAGCAGGACAATGTTCTTGCCCTCGAGAAAGCGGTGCGGATAACCGGCGCGCTTCATATCCTTGAAGTTCTTTGAGAGGTCGAGCATGTACTCGATTTCCTCGGACGTAAAGTCAAGCAGGGTAAGAACGCTTCGACCAGAAAGATTAAGAGCCATGATTTGAGTCCTTTCGGTTGTTGGAACACACAAGGAGGGATGGGCGGCGCAGACGCACACGCGCCGCCCAGATACGCTAACGCTGACTAGATTTCCTCACGCCAGAACGGCATGGTCATGCAGCGCGGGCCGCCGCGACCGCGAGAAAGCTCCTCGGAGGGGGCGACGAGCAGCTCGACGCCGGCCTTGTAAAGAGCATCGTTGGTGACAACGTTGCGCTCATACACGCAGACCTTGCCCGGTGCGACCGCAAGAGTGTTGGAACCATCGTTCCACTGCTCACGAGAAGCCTCGATCGGATCGCCACCACCGCACTCAATCATGGTGATGTGGTCCATACCCGTCGCAAGCTCGAGAATATGCTGCAGGGTGCCCTCGAGCTCCTCGATATGCACCTCCCCCTCCGAATCGCCCTTGGTCAGGCGGTAGGCACGAAGCGTCTGGTAGATGCCGGGATAGACCGTGAACTTATCGCGATCGACCTGCGTGCAGACGGTGTCGAGGTGCATGTAGGCGTAGCCGTGCGGGATCTTGATGGCATAGATGTTCTCGATCTCGGCCTCATCGGAACCCCAGAACATATTCTTGGCGAGCTCATCGATGGCCGCAGTCTGGGTGCGCTCGGAAATACCGATGGCGAGCGTCTTGGCGTTGATGTTGAGGATATCGCCGCCCTCGATATGCCACTCGCTGTTGTGGTCGTACCAGATGGGGCTACCGGCGTAATCGGGATGGTTGCGCAGCACCGTTTCGTAGAAGATTACCTCGCGGTTGCGCTGATTCCAGTACATGCGGTTCATGGTAGCGCCCTTGCCCACGACAGCCAGAGGGTCACGGGAGAAATACGAGGCCGGCATGGGGAACAGCACCATATCGTCAGCCTTTAACTCCTCGCCGTCCATACTGGCAAGAGAACCGCCAACCTTGGGGATCTCGAGGTCGCGAACGTAGAGGCCGCCCATGGCAGCAAGGACAAACTCCTTGTTGTCCTTAATCGAATCAAGCTTCTCGACAACGGCCTGGCGAAGGGCCGCGTTGGAGATGCCGGACTCACCCATGAACTTCGTCATGAACTCTGCGCGAGTGCCCTCGACTTTGTCAAACGTCTCAGCGAGCAGCTCTTCCATATAGACGACCTCGGCGCCAGCGCCGCGAAGAAGGCCGGTAAACTGATCGTGCTCTTTCTGGGCATAGTCCAGATAGAACGCGTCGTGAATCCAAACGCGGTCGAAATCCTCCGCCTTCATGTTTACAAGATCCATACCGGGGCGATGGACGCACACCTTCTTGAGGGCGCCAATCTCGCTATGAACGTTCAGTCCTTTGTTCATCTCTATCCTTCTTTCTCACAACTTGTATGTGGGGTTTTGCATTTACGGCAGGGGGATAAGACCCGAAACCGCAGTGAATGCCATGCAGATAACGCTTACGACCAGGAAGAATTTCCAAGCGACCTTCCACCACTGGCCAAGCGGAATCTTACAGACGCCAAGACCGGCAACGAGCATCGCGCTTGTCGGCGAAATGAGAGACATGGCAGCACTGCCCATGGAAAGGCCGGTAACTGCAGCCTCGGGGTTTAAGCCCATCAGCTCAACAAGCGGGCCGAAAATGGGAATCGTAAGAGCAGCGATGCCCGAGGAGCTCGGAACGAGGATCGACAGAAGGTTATCCACGACGTAGAGAATGCTCGTAAAGATAACTGCCGGAACTCCAGAGAGAGCCGTGGCGAGCGTGTTGAGAATCGTATCGATGATGAGGCCGTCATTGGCGATTACGAGGATTCCGCGGGCGAGGCCAACAACGATGGCAGAGAACGCGAAGTCTGCAATTCCCTTAACGAACTCGCCAGCGATCTCCTTCTCATTCATCCCGGAAACAACACCCGAAAGAAGGGCCATGGCCAAGAAAATCGCAGAGATTTCGTTCATGTACCAGCCCTGGGCCACCAGACCCCAAATGATGGCGGCAAGTCCAAGCACGAAAATAACCATAACGGCTTTCTGCCTACCGGTGAACTCGCTATCGAGGAGATTCTCGTCCGCACCAAACTCTTTGCGCTTCTCGATATCATCGTGGAAAGCTGGGGATGCCTCGGGATTCTTCTTAACCTTGAGGGCATACATCACAACCCATGCGATGGCAACTGCAGTGAGCACGACAAGGGCGATAGTACGCAACCAAAGCTGGGGGTTGCCCTGGATACCGAGGATGCCCTGGGAAATCAGGACGTTGAACGGGTTTACGGTAGATGCGATGTATCCGATACGGGCACCCACAAACACCGTCATGAACGCTGTAATTGAGTCGAAGCCCATGGCCATCATGATCGGCATAAGAATCGCAAAGAACGGAAGCGTCTCCTCTGCCATACCAAAGGTGCTGCCGCCCAAGGCAAAAAGCACCATTAGGATCGGAATGATGAGGACGTCCTTGCTCTTGAACTTCTTCACCACTCGGGCGACGCCGCTCGTGATGGCTCCGGTCGCCGTGATGACCTGGAAGGAACCTCCCACGATCATAATGAATGCAACGACCTCGACCGCTTGCTGGATGCCGATCGCAGGGGCCTCAAGTACTTCGAAGATGCCTTGGCGAAGATCGACCTCGTTGCCGTCCTCGTCCGTATAGACCTTATCGACAGGCTCATAGGTGCCCGAGACCGTTACCTCGCGACCGTTAACCTCCTGGCGCTCAAACGAACCCGAAGGCACGACCCAGGTCAGAACGGCAAATACGGCCATCAAGACGAGAATGATGGTGTACACGTGCGGGACTCGAAGAGTGCGCTTCTTTTCTGTCTCTGCCATCTCTCCTCCTTAATTCAGGGGTTTTTCGTTGTCGGCAAAGCCATTGTGTCATCGCGCAAAACACCCTTCCGTCTCTTCGCCCGCCAGCGAAGCGCATCGACCCGTAAACGGACTTTAGATTGACGTAATTCATCAATTATCACTTTTGATAGATGTTTAACGTCACTTATTTACTTGGGTCGTGCCATTCTCCTGTGGCAAACATGATGTAAATTGAAACAAGCTTCTAATGTGACACTATGGAAGCGATCAATACTCATCGCCAAAGCGAGGTCACATGTCCGCATTGCATGTTCAAAACGAAATAGGAAAGCTAAAAAGGGTCCTGCTGCACTGCCCCGGCCCCGAAACGCGCAACTACCCCGACGGCCAGTTCAATCAAGTCTTTACGCTACGCCCTTCTAGCAATTCATTTGATCTTGAAAAGGCTCTTGGGGAGCATCATGCTTACTCGGCAATGCTCGAGCACGAAGGAGTAGAGATTCTCTATCTCGAGAACCTTCTTACCGAAGCCCTTGATGCGACAGAGCAAGCGCGTCGCTCTTTTATCGATAGCTACATTTCAGAATGCGGCGCGAGGGGCATGGAGCTCGAGTCCGCCATTCGCGAGTATCTTGAGCATATCGAAGGTTCCCGCGACCTGGTCCAGGCAGCCGTCAACGGCGTTCGCTACTCCCAGGTCTTCGACACGAACAAGGAGGTGTTCAGCCTCTCAAAGCTGACGGGAGACGCATACTCACCCGACGACCTTCTCATAGCCCCCCTTAACACCATGTGGTTTACGCGCGATCCAGCAAGCGTCATCGGCGAAGGTGTCACGCTCAACCATATGTACTGGCCAGAGCGCAACCGTGAGGTTATCGCCTATAAAACGATTTTTAACTATCATCCGGATTTCCGCGAGACTCCTCAGTTCTTCAAGCATGAATCGACTTACCACATTGAAGGCGGCGACCTTCACAACCTCAACAGCGAAAATGTAGCCGTTGGCATCTCTCAACGAACCGAGCCAGCAGCTATAGACACCCTAGCGAACAACTTGCTCTGGGACGAGAACTCGACTATTGAGTCCGTATGGGCCATTGAGGTTCCCTACGATGATCTCTGCATTCATCTCGACACATACTTTGCTCGTGTTAACTATGAGACATTCCTCATTGACCGGGAGCTCCTGGACCAAGCGCGGGTCTACTGCATTACACGAGGCAGATCGGAAAGGACAACCCGGGCGCGTCATGTCGAAGGCGGACTAAAAGAAGCGCTGGGATTAGCCCTGGGTTTAAGTTCACCGCAATTTATCCCTTGCGGCGGCTCAAATCCCGGAGCGGCAGAGGTCGAAAGAACCAACAATGCTATAAGCACGCTTTGCCTGGAGCCCGGCAAGGTCTGCGTATACGAAGAGAACACCGAGACGAACAAGGCACTGGAGCAGGCCGGTATTGAACTTGTTCCCATCTCCATCTTCGAGCTGACAAACGGCTTTGGCGGCCCCAACTGCCTCTGCCTTCCCCTCGTCCGCGCTTCATAACATGGGAACGGGTCAAAACATAAAGGCGCTTCGCAAGCGCGACCAGCTCACGCAGGAGGAGTTCGCGGCACTCGTCGGCGTCTCCAAAGAAACGGTATGCCGTTGGGAAAAGGACCGCTATGCCATCCGCCGGTCGACACTGCTCAAGATCGTTTCGAAATTCAATCTGCAGCTTGACGACCTCGCATCAGAAACCGCAGGGCTTGCCGCAAAGCTCGACCACGGAGGACGGAAGCCGAATTCCAAGGAAACTGCTACTGACTCCCTTTGCGATGTATTTAAAATCCAGATGAATGGAGGCAGAACAGGACTTAAGCAGACCGGAACAACGGCGCTCCCCTCATCCGTATTCAAAAAACATCGTGGGTGTTTCTTTGTTCAAATGGACACATCTGCCATGTCCAAATGCTATCCGATGGGATCCTTTCTCCTAGTGGACCCCAACCTGAAGCCCTGGAACGGATGCTCCGTCCTCGCCTTGTCCGATAATTCCAGAGTGGTCATACGGCGGTATAGCACCGGCACGAACACAGTGATGCTGTCATCCTACTCATATCGCACATCGGAACCGGATATTGTGCTGGACAAACGCCGAATCAGGATTCTCGGAGTCATCGTCTGGTTTCAGGCATCCCATGACCTGAGCATCTAATTGGATCGGATCTTGTCATTGGGGACAGACTTAAATGAGTAGTCATTGGGCGACCACTCATTTAAGTCTGTCCCCAATGACCACCCATGAACAGTCACCTCAACAGCAAAAGCCCCGCAGTCGGAGCGGACCGCGGGGCTCATGAAGAGAGGCTAGTTTGTGGGCGTCTTGCCTGGCGCCCACGGGAGAGGCAACAGAGTAGAGGCTACTCGTGGATGCGGGTACCGGAGAGGCCGGCCATGGTCTCGGCGGCCTTGTCCAGGGCGCCGATGATGCAGGTGCGGCCCTTGCGGGAGCGGGCGAACTTGATGGCGGCGCGGACCTTGGGCTCCATGGAGCCCTTGCCGAACTGGCCCTCGTCGGCCAGGCGCTCGGCCTCGTCGGCGGTGAGGTCCTCGAGCTCCTCCTGGTTGGGCTTGCCGAAGTTGATGGCGACGTGCTCGACGGCGGTCAGCAGGAACAGGACGTCGGCGTCGCAGTCCTCGGCCAGCAGCTCGCCGCCCAGGTCCTTGTCGATGACGGCGGGAACGCCCTTGTAGCAGCCCTTGTTCTCGTAGTCGCGGACGACGGGGATGCCGCCGCCACCGCAGGCGATGACGATGAACTCGTTGTCGAGCAGGTTGAGGATGGAGTCGGCCTCGACGATCTTCTTGGGATCGGGGGAGGCGACGACGCGACGCCAGCCGCGGCCGGAATCCTCGACGAAGACCTTGGAGGGGTCCTCGGCCATGAACTCCTTGGCCTGCTCCTCGGTGTAGAAGGGGCCGATCGGCTTGGTCGGGTTCTTGAACGCGGGATCGTCCGGGTCGCACTCGATCTGGGTGACGACGGTGGCGGCGTGCCAACGCTTATAGCGCTTGTGCATCTCGCGGCCGATGCCCTGCTGCAGGTGGTAGCCGATGTAGCCCTGGGACATGGCGCCGCACTCGGGCAGCGGCATCTCGGGGGTGCCGATGGCGTCGTGGGCGGCGGCGAAGGCGTTCTGGATCATGCCGACCTGCGGGCCGTTGCCGTGGGTGATGATGATCTCGTTGCCCTGCTCGATAAGACCAAGGAGAGCGTGGGCGGTGTTGCTCACGGCCTGGATCTGCTCGACGGGGTTGTTGCCGAGGGCGTTGCCGCCGAGGGCGACGACAATACGATCGGGCTTGCCAAGAGGCTTAGACATTGCTGGAATCCTTTCTGTAAAAGGCCTACAACCCATTAATAACCCGCGTCCGTGCAATACGCGAGTTTATTAAGGTTTATATTCTCTTTATCGCTCATTTTATTCATTTTGAAAATAGTTTAACGGTGAACGGTCGTTTTTACCCGCTCAGCGTAAAGAAGCCCAGCTCACACATGTTTACGTCATCTACGTGCGACTTTATTTAATTAGAGCAGAGATTAGGCTGGATTATGCAAACTATATCTTTGCTAAACACATAACGGACAGCGCAATATCTTACTCGCACTATACGAGATTCTATACATTTATTAGACGAGTATGCACCTCTGCAAAAACACGGGGCTTTTCATCCAACAAAAGGGATAGCCAATCGCGCTTCACCCCGCGGCAAGCGGCTGTGAGTTCGCAGTATGGAACTTTACCGTCGGCTTCTGCATGAACGCTGCCGACGCCCTTTCGCTCCTGCGCGCCCAAGCAGCCGAGAACGCTAACGGCGCCACTGCCAACCTGGCCACCCTCAACAACGGCGCCGCCAGCCTTTTCGCAAAGTACCGTGCTGGCTCGCTGGCTTTGAGGCCTAAGTGAGCTTTGCTATTTGCCAATTTTTGTATGATTTGGGTCAAATCTATTTGTCAATTTTTGTATGATTAGGGGCAAATCTATTTGCCAATTTTTGTCAATGAGGTGTTTTAATGCTACGCCGCAAGGTCACTGATAGGCTTTTGAGCTGGAAGAACGACTCCGATAAAGCGTTGCTTGTTACCGGTGCGCGTCAGATTGGCAAGAGCTATGCGATTCGCGCGTTTGGAAAGAGCAACTACGCTTCGTATTATGAGGTCAATCTGCTACTTGATGCCGAGGCAAGAGACGTACTTGTTGGCGCTAAGAACTCCATTGACTTCATCAAGCCGTGTGGCCCTTTCTTTTGAGAGTTCGCTTCTAAGCACCTTCCTCAAAG
>URZJ01000074.1 GCA_900552395.1 uncultured Collinsella sp.
CGAGCAGTTACGCGGTTTGGTAAAACCGCGTAACTACAAGGCCTCGAGTGCGTTGGCGATGCGCTTCATGGCGGTGTCGGCAGCTGCTTGGTCGGGGGCTTCAGCCAAAACGCGAATCACCGACTCGGTTCCGCTCTTGCGCACGAGCACGCGTCCTTCGCCCGCCAGCGATGCCTCGGCCTCGGCGATGGCGGCCTGCACACCCATGTTGCCCAGCGCGGCGTCCTTGTCCGCCACGCGCACGGCGACCTGCGCCTGCGGCAGCAGCTTGCACGGTGCCGTGAGCTGCGAGAGCGTCTCGCGCTCGGCGCGAATCACTTCCATCACGCGCAGCGAGGTCATAATGCCGTCGCCCGTGCGCTCGATATCGCCAAAGATCGTATGGCCCGTCTGCTCGCCGCCCAGGCTGTAGCCACCCTCGCGCATCTTGGCATACACGTGACGGTCGCCCACGCCGCTGGTCACGGCGCTCAGTCCGGCAAGCTCCAGCGACTTGACCAGGCCAAAGTTGCTGGCAATCGTCGGCACCACGGTACCGCCCGAAAGGCGACCGTGCTTGTTCAGATACACGCCACACACGTACAGGATCTGGTCGCCGTCGACCACGCGGCCGCGCTCGTCCACGGCCAGGCAGCGGTCGGCATCGCCGTCATAGGCAAAGCCCACGTCCAGGCCCTGCTCCACCACGTGGCGCTGCAGGCGCTCCATATGCATGGAGCCACAGTCGACGTTAATGTTAAAGCCATCGGGCGCAGCGTTGATCACGCGCACGTCGGCACCGAGCGCGTCGAACACCGGCTTGGCCACCGAGGAAGCCGAGCCGTTGGCGCAGTCGATACCGATCTTGACGCCCTGCAACGAGAAGTTCGCGCTGGCGATGAGCGAAGCGATGTAGCGGTTGCGGCCCTGCATATAGTCCACCGTGGCGCCGATGTGGTTGCCCGTGGCCAGCGGTACCTCGCTCTTGCCATCGATGTAGTCTTCGATGAGCTCCAGTACGTCCTCGTCCATCTTAAAACCGTCGCTATTGACGAGCTTAATGCCGTTATCGCAAAACGGGTTGTGACTCGCGCTGATCATGATGCCGCAATCGAAGCAGCCTTCCACGGTCTGATGCGCTACGCCCGGCGTGGGGATCACGTGCAGCATATAGGCGTCCGCACCGCTCGCGACCAGACCGCTCACCAGCGCCGCCTCGAACATATAGCTTGAGCGACGGGTGTCCTTGCCCACGATCACGCGCGCCTTGCGCTCGCGGTTGGCGCCGTAATACCAGCCCACAAAACGGCCAATCTTATAAGCGTGCTCTACCGTCAGCCCAACGTTGGCCTCACCGCGAAAGCCGTCGGTGCCAAAGTACTTCATGCGCTCTCCTTACAAAATAGGGGCGGACAGATTGCCTGTCCGCCCCAAAATGGTACTCGATTATCTGCGCTACCAGAAAAACCCTACGCCGACGCGCTGTCGCGAGCCGCCTGGCATGTAGGAGTCTGACGCAGCGCAAGCGGCTTGTCCCCCGCCTCGGCCGACGTGGTCAGCGTATACGTGATCGTCGTCGTCTCGCCAGCATGCAGGTCAACGGTGCCCGAATAGAAGGGGATTCCATGCCACGTAGCGGCGCCAAGACCAAACTGGGTGCCCTCGACGGTCAGATCAGTAATGTTGCCGCCCGTCGGGGCAAACAACGAGACATTCAGACGCTCGTCGTCGCGCGCGGCATCGGGTGCGCTCGCCGCAACGTAGTTGGGCAGCTTGCCAGCCTCCTCCTGCGTCATGATGTTCGTCAGGGTAACGGTGATGCGATACGAGCACGTGCCGTCGCCGTTCTTGACGCCCTGGCCAATCTGCGTATCGGCGTTCAGGTACCAGTCGAGCTTGGAGAAGCTCAGGTTGTTAAAGTAGACACCAGCAACGGGATCTTCACTCGGGTCATCCGGATCGGGCAGCGAGGCGTCGATGTTCATCTCCTTGATAGCGTTCTGCTCGTCATCGTTTTTCATCCACGCGATCAGGCGGCCCTCTTCGGCACCGCGCTCAACGGCGCTGACAAGCTTCGTAACATCGACATCGCCGATACCGCCAAGGATCTTGTCGAAGGCAGCGCTGGCGACGGATGCAAAGATGCCGTCCGACTCCTCGACCGGATAGTTCCAGTACACATCGTGCATGAGGACCTTTGCGGCGTTGGTGCCGTCGACAACCGTTCCGTCGGGCAGCGACACGTTACCGACCAGGCCCAGCAGATACTGCAGGAACACCGGGTCGATACCAATGACGCCATCGACGTCCTGGCCATATTGAGATTTCCACAGGGCTGCGACACGCTGCGAGTTGCGGGGCCAATCAGGCGAATACGCGTTACCAGAGTTGTACAGGTTACTGTGGTCGCCAAACAGTGCCTCGTCCTCTTCGTCGACGCTCTCAACCGCCTCGTCTTTGCCAAGCGCAATACATGGAACAAACTCGCCAATCGACATCTGGCCGTCGGTGACCGAAATCAGGCCCTGCGAACCGCCAAAGCCGCCGCAGGCACGAATCTCGACGTTGTTCATGGCGTACATAAGGTAGTTGCGCGTCTGGCCGTTGGCGCCGAGCATCTGGGGAAGGACGGGGGCGACTTTCTCCGCCGCGTCAACCGCGCCGTTGAGGGTGGCAAAGCCGTCCTTGGCCTTATCGACCAGCTCGGTCACCTGGGAAATATGAGTATCGCCAATGCCCTGGATCTTCTCGTTGGCGCTCTTGAACACCTTCGAGCTGCTGGAAAGCGAATCGGCGACCGCCTGCAGCGCGGACACGTTAATCATGCCGTCCTGAAACAGCTTGCCGGGCGTGGCCTGCGAAAGGTTATCGGCCATGGGAACCAGCGCATTGCTCGAGACATCGGACAGGGCGTCGATCATGGTGCGGGCCGCATTGATGTCGCTGCCATACACCGGGATAAACGAAGCCGCCGTCCACAGCGGGCTCGAGGTCTCCGCCTTCATGCTGTCGCAAAGCTCATCAATCTTCTTCGCGTCGTCAGGCAGCGTCGAAAAATCGCCCGACGTGACCTTGTCCTTAAGGCCACCGACGATCTCGACAGCCTCCTTCGCTTCGCTCTTTACGGTCTTTGCCGAGTTAAGCAGCATAAAGCCACTTGCGCCAAGCGCAACGAGAAGCACCGCGACTACAGCGGCAATAATGGCGCCAGTGTGACGCTTTTTGCGCTCGCCCTTGCGATGGCGATGACGGACCAGACCGTCAGAGGTCGAACTCGACGAAGCGTCGCTACCGTAGTTCAAGCCAAAATCGTAATAATCTTCCTTGGAACCCGAGCCCGCAAACTCGGCACCGCTATCATCCAGGCGGGCGAACGTGCCAGTCTCGGAGGCGCCGGTGTAAATCGTGCCAAGGTTACCCGTAAGCCCCGCGCCACCGGCAGAGGGAGTATTGTTGGCGGCCTTGCCGGCATTAACGTTGCCGGCGGTATTCGCGGCGTTGGCAGCACCTGCGTTGTTCGCAGGTATCGAAGGGGCCCCGCTCGGCTGCGACGTGGAGGTTGCACCGCCCGCAAAGACATTCCCTCTTGCACGGCCGGTCTTTTTTGCCTTTTGAGACTGCTCGTACAGAGCGGTAAACATCGCCGTCTCGCCCGGGGACACGCGCTTACCGGAACCGCCCTGCCCAGCGCCGCCCGGCGTGCCGGCCTTACCAGCCCCGTTCGGACGCGGCGGAACTGCAGGACGGCCGCTATCGCTGCCCTTAAAGTGATTACCAGCCATAAAGAAATCCTCGCAATTGAGTCGCAATGAAAAAGTCCATAACGTTACTAGTTTATGGCATTTTGAGCATCGACAGCTAAACTCCAGACACGGACATCAATTGGCGAAAATGTGGCACAACGCCTTTTCCGTCTTGGCGCCAGCTACACCGTCAAAAACACCATCGCGATAATCATGGCAAAGCCCGCCAGGTCGGTGGGCAAAAACACCGTTCCCAGCATAAGGGCGCTGGTGATGGTGGCCGAAACCGGCTCCATGGTTCCAAGGAGGCTCGCGCGCACCGAGCCAATCTCCTTAACGCCCTGCATGTAGAACATATAGGCGAAGAACGACCCCACCACAATAAATATCGCGAGCGCGCCGACACCCGAGGGGCCGAGCGCCGGCATATGCGCCCACGGCTGGGTAAAGATACTCATCACGATTCCCGCCGAAAGCATGGCCGAGCCCGTGACGACCGGGCTACCGTATTTGTTGAGGATTCCGGCAGGGATGATTGCTATGCAGGCACCGCCCACTGCGCACAAAAGGCCCGAGAGCAGGCCCATCGGCGAGATGTTGAGCGTACTGGGGTCGCCGCCCGTGGCGATCAAAAACGTTCCGCCCAATGCGAGCAAAATGCCAAGAGCCTCGCGCGTGCGCGGCAGTCGATGCGCGGTGACGCAGGCACACCCCATGACGACCACCAGCTGCAGGCACTGGAAGACAGTCGCGGTGCCCGCGTTGGTCAGGCGCACGGCTGACAGATAGCAAAGCTGGTTGAACAGCAGGCCAAAGATCGTAAACAGAATAAGCTGCTTGCGATCGGCGGGGGTAGTCCACAGCTCGATCAAGCGGTCGCGGTCTTTTCTGAGCACAACGAACATAAAGAGCAGGCCAGCGATAACTTGGCGCACGCTCATCAGCCAAAACGTCTCGATATGGCACACGTCAAAGAGGTAGCTGGCGCTGGTGCCAGAAAAACCCCAAAACGTACCGCCGACAAACGCGGCGAGCGTACCCAGGGCCATCTTGCGCGCCTGGGCGTCGTTGAGGCGGTCGCGCCATGCGCGGCGGGTGCTGCGGCTCAGCTCGTCAGTCCCCTCGGGCACGATAAAATCAGACGCCGCCGTCATCGGTACCGAAGCCCTTTCACGTGCACACTGCGCCGAGCGCTTCTGTTCCATCCCACTCCCCAGAAATCAATTGGCAACAAAGCGCTCAAACTGTAGCACGAATATTGATACGGAAATGCGGGCGATTCGGAACATCTACGAGCATCCAAATTGCAGGGACGAAAGGCACCGAAGAGCTATGCCGAGCGGTTGGAATCGCCTGGGGCGCCGGGATCGGCTTCCGCACTTTCATCGGTATGGCCACCGTCGGCATCGCCCTCGTCACCGGCGTCGCCCTGCTCCTCCTGCTCGCGACGGCGCTTTTCGCGAATCTGCTCCACGGCTGCGCGCAGGGCGGCCTCGTCCTCGGCGCGTGCCACCTCTTGCGTTGTCTTGACCATATGGCGAATCTCGAGCACCAGCAGCACGATCAGCGGCACCACGATAAGCGGAAAGAACAGCAGCGGATTGGTGAGCAACGAGACCACCACGCCCAGCCCCGCCGAGACAAAGACCACGCGGCCCACCACGTCGGCGGCGGGCACGGGCGCGGCGTCCTCGACCGGATTGGCATCGCCCTTGGTGCGGTAGACCGGCGTGCCGTCGGCCGCGGCCTCCACGGCAACGATGCGGTGCGTGTTGAGTGAACCCTCCAGCGCGTCATCGGACGAATGGAAGGTGATGATGTCACCCACCTGGTAGGCCTGACTGTTGTCGGTATCGACGACGATAAACGAGTGCACGGGAATCGCCGGCTCCATAGAGCCGGTCAGCGTGCGCATAAAGCCATAGCCCATGATGGTGGGGATCTCGCCGGCGGGCGTGAACACCGTGCGCAGCAGCACCACAAAGGCGACCAGGATCACCACGGTCGCCAGCACGTTGATCACGCGGAGCACGTGCTTCATCACTTGTCGGCGTCCTTTGCGGAAGGCTCGACGTCAGTGGCGTCAGATGCCGAAACGTCGGTCTCATCTCCCTCAACGGTCGTGGCGACATCGCCCTCGGCGGCCTCTCCGCGCAAGCGAGCCAGCAGATAGCGCGACAGGCTGTTGCCCTCGGCACGGCGCTCGGCGCGGGCGCGATCGCGCTCGGCCTGTTCCAGCTCGTGCGCCAACGAGGCCAAGCGCTGCTGCATCTCCGCGCGGGCGGCCTCGAGCTCGCGCTCGTGCGCGGCCTTGGCGGCGGCGAGTTCCTGCTCAATACGCTCCCCTGCCTCGAGCTCAGCTGCAGCGATACGCGCGTCGGCGTCGGCACGAGCCTCCTCGGCGGCACGCGCGGCGGCATCGCGCTCGGCAGCGGCAGCGGCGACCTTCTCGCTGGCATCCACCGTAGCCTGCTCAACGGCAGAATCGGCGGCAGCACGGGCGGCGTCGATCGCAGCATCGGCGGCCTGCTGGGCGGCAGCAACCTTCTCCTCGGCCGCGGCAACGGTGTCGGCGAGCTTCTGCTCCGCCTCGGCCGCGGCGACGTCGGCAGTCTCCTGCGCGGCACGGGCATCGCGCTCGGCCGCCAGCCGCACTTCCTCAATCTGCAACTTGGCGGCATCCAGCTTGGCATGCACCTCGGCGAGCTCCTTGGCAGACGCCTCGCGCACGCCGGCAAGCTCGGCTGCGGCGGCGTCCTTGGCGGCCTGCAGCTCGGCAGCGTCGGCAGCCGTCTTGGCAGCCAAGGCTGCGGCAGACTCACTCTTGACCCGCGCGACTTGCTCGGCAGCAGTCTGCTCGGCAGCCGCGACCCTAGCATCTGCGTCGGCGCGGGCGACTGAGACCTCGGCATCGGCCTCGGCGCGCATCCGCTCAAGCTGAGCCGCCGCGGTCTCACGTGCTTCTGCAGCGGCATCCTCGGCAGCCTTTTTACCGGCCTCGACATCCTCCAGCGAGGCGCGCAGTTCCTCGACATCGGCCTCGGCAATCTGTGCGCGCTGCGTCAACGCCAGCTCGCGTGTCTTGGCCTCGTCCAGTTCATCTACCAGATCGTCGCGCTCATCGGTCAGCGCGTGCGCCTGCACTTTCCAGGACTTCAGCTGCCCCTGGAGCTCCTCAATCTGCTCGCGGGCCTCGGCCAGCGCCTGCTCGGCATCGAGCTGGGCCTGCGTGACCTCCTCCACAAACACACGACGAACCTCAACATCGGGCAGGTCGGGACTATCGACCTGCACCTCCTTGATCTCTTTAATAAACTTGGGCGCCACCGGCGCGTGTTGCACGCTCTCAAGCTCCTGCAGGTTGCGCTCGTCGTCGGTCAGGCTCTTAAAGACGGTGTAGTTGTTGATGAGGTTGGTGTACATCTGCACCATGTACTCGTCGTCGAACGCCAGCGCCTGCTGCTGCACGTCGATGTTGTAACCCACCTTGTCGTAGCGCTCCATAAACTGCCACAGCTGGTAGCACTTGCGGTAGTTGGGGTCTTTCATGATGAGGTTGGTGCGCTGGATGGGGCTGCGAACCGCACTGCAGCCGTTCATGATCTGGCAGAACGACGCGCCGCGCAGCGCCATGACCAGGCGGCGCACGCGGTCGATGCGCATAAAGACGTCCATGTTGTCAGCGTCGTTCTCGGCGAAGCTCTGACGGTTTTTGACCGTCATCTCCACGCTGTACTCGATCTCTTCGTACGCGTCGTCGATCTTACTGTGCATCTTAAAGCGGTTGCGGATCTCGTTGCCCGTCGACCAAAAGATCACGTCGGTACGCTTATCCACAAACGTCAGCAAGCGCTGAATCAGATGGTAGATAAAGCGGTTCTCGTACAGGTCGTACGTCTCGACGGTATTGACGTTGAGGATGCGCGTAGGGTGAACGCCGCCGTCCTCACTCGGCGCCAAAAACTGCGTGTTCTGGCTCAGATGACGGACGCTGTCGGCGCTGATCTTTTTAGCGAGCGAGACCGGCACCACCTCTTCCTCGGTGGTGATAAAGCGGCGCGGCTTTTCGATGATGGTGTTGATGGCGTCGAGCGAGTCCTCGATCATGCTGATCCATTCCTCGTCCACCACCTTGACGAGCTCCTCGCGCTGCTGTTCGATCGTGGTGCCCGAGGCCTGCGCCATCTCAAACAGATAGCGGAAGTAGCGGCTGTCCTCCTGGATGGGCTCCATCTGCTCGGAGAAGCTGGTATAGAGGTCCTGAATGGTCTCGGACATGGGTTACTCCATAGATTGGATCGATCGGAAAGGGGCGGGGCGAAATCCCGTCGCCCCGC
>URZJ01000075.1 GCA_900552395.1 uncultured Collinsella sp.
AAGAAGCCCTCGCCGCACGAAGTGCGCAGCGAGGGCTTCTTGCATGTCCGAGGACGTGCCTAAAAGTAAGCTGATGGCGGGCCCGGACGACTACAGGGCTATCGATTACCCCGTGTTCTGCAATCCTGCCGAGACGCCGGTCACAGTCGAAAGAATCAGGCTCATGTACTCGGCCTTCTTCTCCTCTGCCATCTCGTCCTGGTTCATACGCACCTCGCGAAGGGCGCGGACCTGAGCGATGGACAGGGCGTCGACGTAGGGATTACGCACACGGACGGCGCAGCCGAGCACACGGCGGCGCTGCAGTGGCCATTCGTCACCGACGATGGCAAGAACCCACTTACGCGTGAGCTGCATCTCGGTGAAGACCTTCTCGGACAAATCCTGGCGATCGCCCAGGTGCAGGTACATCTTGGCGATGCGCTGGTCGGTCTTGGCGATCGACATCTCGATGTTGTCGATAAAGGTGCGGAAGAACGGCCACTCCTGGTAGGCAGCCTTGAGCTGGTCAAGGTCGCCAAACTGCTCGCAGGCGGTGCCCAGGCCGTACCAAGCGGCCAGGTTAATGCGCGCCTGGCTCCAGCTGAAGATCCACGGAATGGTACGCAGGTCGTCGAGCGACTTGGCACCCAGACCGCGCTTGGCCGGGCGCGAGCCAATCGGCAGCAGACCGACCTCGGTCAGCGGCGTCACGGTCGAGAACCACGGTGTAAAGTCCTCAGTGTTCAGCAGGTCCAGATAGCGCTCATGGCTTACTGCGTTGAGCTTCTCGGCCATATCCCAGAACTTCTGCGTGGTCTCGGTGTTGGTCTTCTCGACGCTCGGAGCCGACTGCAAAAGCGTTGCGGCGGCAACGGACTCAACATGGCGCTGAGCCAGCGTGCGGTTGCCGTAACGGGCAAAGATGACCTCGCCCTGCTCGGTGAGCTTAAAGAAGCAGTTGACCGAACCCTTGGGCTGCGCCAGCACGGCCTTGTTGGCCGGACCGCCGCCACGGCCCACGGCACCGCCGCGACCGTGCATGAGCACCAGGTCGATATCGTTCTTCTCGGCCCACTTGGCAATGCGCTCCTGCGCGGAGTGCAGCGCGAGCATGGCCGTGGTAGGACCGGCATCCTTGGAGGAGTCGGAATAGCCCAGCATGACCTCCATGCGGCGGTTGGTCTGGGCAAGGCGCTTCTGCACCACGGGCAGCGTAAGCATCTGGTCGAGCACGTCGACGCAGCCCTCGAGGTCCTCGAGCTGCTCAAACAGCGGGATCACGTCGAGCTCGGGGACATCCTCCTCGTGTGCAAAGGACAGGTGGGCAAGCTCGAAGACGTCGGCCACATGCTGGGCACTCTTGGTGAACGAGATGATGTAGCGGTGCGCCATCTTCTTGCCGTAACGCTTTTGGATGGAGCCGATAGCGCGGAAGGTGTCGATGACCTCGCGCGTCATGGGCTGCAGGTCGCCATGGATACCGTTCTCGTGGATATCCTTGAGGGCGCGGGCATGTACCACGGAGTGCTGACGGAACTCCATCTCGACCATATGGAAGCCGAAGGACTCGACCTGCCAGATGATGGTCTGGACCGGGCCGTAGGCGGCACGGACGGCACCGCAGGCAGCCAGCGAGCGCTGGACGACGCGCAGATCCTCCAGGAACTCATCGGCGCTGTGGTACATAGTGTCGGTAATACGGCGCACGGTGGCGTTCAGACGGTCGGCCATGACGAGCATGACGGCGCGATGCGGCTCGTGCTCGGAGATCAGCTCGGCGCGGGCCGTGTACCGAGGGCTCATCTCGACCTGATGGTTCCACAGGTTGATGAGCTCGGCAGACGGCTTGCTGTAAGTGGCCTCGAGCGTGAGGTTACGGCCGATGCGGCGGCACTTGTCCTCGAGCTTGAGCACCATGTGGGTGAAGTACTTGGCGGCGACCTCACGGCTCACCTTGGCGGTGACGTTGGGGTTACCGTCGCGGTCGGAACCGATCCAGCTGCCGGGATGGAAGAACGCCGGGCACAGCGGCGGCACGGTACCGGCCTTGTCGCCCAGCACCCAGTCGTCAAAGCGACGATAGATGACGGGGATGACGTCGAACAGCGTGTTATCGAAGATGTCGATGATGGTATCGGCTTCCTCGACCGGCGTGGGCTTCTTGAGCGCGATGGGGCTCGTACGCACCAGGGCGTCGATCTCCTGCAGCATATGGCGCTCGTTCTCCACCAGGTCGGAGCCGCCCAGACGCGGACGCTCCTCCAGCAGGTTGGAGATACGGCGAATCTTGCCCTCGACGGCCTTGCGACGGGCCTCGGTGGGATGTGCGGTAAAGACAGGGTGGAACTCGAGCTTGCCGAGCAGCTCGTTGGCGCCCTCGACACCCATCTCGTTTACCAACTGGTGATAGGCGACGGTGAGCTCGTTGGCGGGATCGACCTCGGTATCGGTCGATGCGCCGGCCTCGCGCTCGCGCAGCTGCGCCACACGGTAGTTCTCCTCCGACAGGTTTGCCAGGTGGAAGAAGCTCGTAAAGGCGCGAACGATGACCTGCTGCTTATCGAGCGGCAGACTGTCGATCAGATCGACGACCTCACGGAATGCCACGGCGGTGGGCTCGTCGGCGGTGGGCACGCCCTGCTCGTCGACGGCCTCGTCGGCAGCGCGGGTACCGGGGTTGCCGGCATTGGCCACAATCTCGGCCGACAGAATCTTGTCGAACAGGTCCGCGATCTCAGGATCATACTCGCTAAGCACACGACGCTCCAGGCGCAGGAACAGCGCCAGATTGTCGCGCAGCTCCTCGGGGATCTCGATCTCGGCGAGACGCTCCCTGGACTCGGCATTCGAGCCGATTCGGTTAACGAGGCGGTTGACCACGGCAGCGACGCGCGCCGCGGCTTCGGGTACAGACTGGTTGCTTAGGTTCTCAGCCACGTTTCCTCCCATTCCTCCTTCTATGCACGTAACATGCGGTATTCATTATAGGCGCTTGCGAAATACTTTCGACACTGATTGCGCTTTACCACACAAAAGTATTTTCTGCATTGCAAGGGTTTTTGCTCTAAATGGTCGTATTTCTCGGTGGACGGCATACACAAACGGGGGCATTCCGCATAAATGCGAAACACCCCCGTAACAATCGCTCGCAATGGACGGGACACTCAAGCGGGTCCGCAGCTCAAAAAGATGCGCTACAGGCGCTCGCGAACCGCCTCGACCACGTTGGCCAGATCGACGAGAACCTCGTCATGGCTCTGCATGTCACGTACCTTGACCTTGCCGGCGGCAAGCTCGTCGCCACCCAGGACCAGGATGAGCTTGGCGCCCACCTTGTCGGCCTGCTTAAACTGGGCCTTGAGCGAACGGCCCTGATAGTCGGCCTCGGTCACGATGCCTGCGGCACGAAGCTCCTGCGTAATGGCAAAGACGTTCTGGCGCAGCTCCTTGCCGGCGTTGGCGACATAGACGCACGGGGCCTCATCGGCACCCAAATCGCTGTCAAAGGCCTGCAGGGCCAGCAGGGCGCGCTCAAAACCGACGGCGAAGCCGACGCCGGCCGTGGGCTTGCCGCCCTCGAGCTCGACCAAGCCGTCGTAGCGGCCGCCGCCACCGATGGAGCCGACGCCGGCGCCGGGGGCCTCGACCTCAAAGACGGTACGGGTGTAGTAGTCAAGGCCGCGCACCAGGGTGGGATCCTCGACATACTCGATACCGGCGGCGTCCAGATAGCGCTTGACCTGCTCGTAGTGCTCACGGCACTCATCGCACAGGTTGTCGCCCATCAGCGGGGCGTCGGCCATGATCTCGCGGCAGTGGTCGTTCTTGCAGTCGAAGGCACGCAGCGGGTTGAGCTCGGCGCGCTCGCGGCACTCATCGCACATCTCGTCGGCGTGATCGAGGATGAACTGCTTAACCTGCTCGCGATAAGCCGGACGGCACTGGGCGTCACCCATCGAGTTGATGAGCAGACGAAGCTTGGAAAGGTCGAAGCCCAGACGCTTGTAGAACTCCATGAGCATGATGATGCACTCGGCGTCTGCCGCCGGATCGGGAGCGCCGAGCCACTCGATGCCCACCTGGTGGAACTGGCGCAGGCGGCCCTTCTGGGGACGCTCGCCGCGGAACATGGCCTCGGCGTAGTACGCCTTAAACGGCGTGGAGCCCTGGGGCACCAGATTGCTCTCGACGACGGCGCGCACCACGCCGGCCGTGCCCTCGGGGCGAAGTGCCAGGCGCTGCTTGGGCTTGAGTTTGGTGTCGGTGCCCTCGGTAAAGACGCGCTCCAGGTTGGCACCGCTGAACACGCGGAACATTTCCTTGCGCACGACGTCGGTCGACTGGCCGATACCGTGGACAAACACGTCCACCTGCTCGATCGCGGGCGTCTCGATGGGTTTAAAACCAAACGGCTCGAACACGCCAGCCGCAATCTGCTGCATCTTTTGCCAGGCGCGCATCTCGGCGCCGATAAGGTCGCGGGTTCCCTCCGCCTTCTGTGCCTGCATGGGCAAACACCTTTCTTTTGTATCGCGTCATAGGTAAGGGTCATTATACGGCACAAACACATACAGCGGCGGCGCGTCTGACCGAACGAGGGTATGGGGGCTCGTTCGGCCAGATGCGCCGCCGCGGTAGCCACGGACGAAGCGGACAAGCGGCAATGCGCTTTGGCCTATCTACTCCCCCGCCACGCTTGCGCGCAGCTTGGCGGCGATGGGCTCGGATGCCAGCAGGAACACGAGCATGACCACGGAGCACGCCAGGCACACGATCCAGGTGCTCGCAAAGGAGCCCGTGGCATCGAACAGCACGCCCGAGACGATGGCGCCCACGGTGCCGCCGACCATCTCGAGCGAGGTAATGGTGCCCGTGACCTTGCCGAGATCGGCCATGTCAAACTGCTTGGACGCGGCAATGGTAGGCGTGATGGTACCCATGCACGTTCCGATACCAAAGCTAATGGCAGCCACGATGGGGCCGAGGTCGGTTGCGGGGAAGCACAGGGCGACGCAGGCGACGATGCACGCAACGGACCCCAACACATTGCCGAAACGCAGGCCAAATCGATCATAGATGGCGCCAAGGGAGATCTTGGCGATAACGACGGTAACCATGTAGGCCGAAAGCACGGTGCCTGCCCACATGGGGTCGTGGCCGCCCGTGACGATCTTGGTGCCGTTGACGGTAACACTCGTCATGTTGGTAACCTGGTTGGGCAGGATGGCGCCATTGACCAAGCCCATAAAGAGGAAGGCGACGACGAGCAGCCAAAATGCCGGGCTCTTCTTGATACGAGACCAGCCGACGCTAACCTCGGGGGCTGCCTTCTCGTTCTTATCACCCGTGGCAGAAGCAGACGGGTCGCCTGGATTCTCGCCGAGCGGCTTAAGACCGATCTCGGAAGGCTTGGTGCGGAAGGAATAGTCATGCAGTTAACGAAAATGGTGTAGCACGTGGCCATGATGACAAAGCCGGAGGCCACCACGAACCAGCCAGGGAAAAATTTACTTTGCTGGGACATGGATTACTCCTTGTGGTCCGCAATGTATCCGAGAGCGACGGCGGCATAAGCCGCGGCGCCGAGAGGAAGCTCGGCATCGTTAAAGCGCGCCTTGGGATGATGCTGGGCAAAATGCTCGTCCGTATCGGTCACGGCCGCGCCCACGGTAAAGTACGCACTCGGAATCTCGCTCGAGATAAGCGCGAAGTCCTCGCTCGCCATGGCGTGGAATAGCGGCAGGAAGGCAGCCTTGGGCAGCACCGCGCCCACGTAACCAAGCGAGGCCTGGGTCATATCGCTGTCGAGCACGAGCGGCGGAACGTCCGAAAGCGTCTCGATGGCTGCCGGCGTACGATATGTTGCGGCAACGCCGTTGACGACCTCCGCGATGCGGGTCTTAAGGTGAGCCATGAGCTCGACATCGAAGCCGCGCAACGTTCCCTCGAGCACGCAGGTGTCGGGGATGACGTTGGCCGCCAAACCGCCAGCGAACTTACCCACGGTAAGCGCGACCTCCTTGGCCGCCGGCACCTCGCGAGAGATAAGCTCCTGAAGCGCCAGGTGCACATGCACGCCGGCCGTGATGGGGTCGATGCAGATCTCGGGGCTCGAGCCATGGCCACCCTTGCCCTGCAGCGTGATGCGGAAACCGTACACGCCCGAGAGCGCCGGACTCCCATAGAGCACCAGGCCAAGCGGCGACTGGCTATTGACATGCATGGCAAAGGCGACCTGAGGGCGCGGGTTCTGCAGCAGACCGTCGGCGATGGCGGCGCGGGCACCCTCAAAGGTTTCCTCGCCCGGCTGGAACAGCAGCTTAACCGTGGCGTTGGCATCAACAAGCGCGGACTCGCGGGCCTTGAGCAGGCGCGCCGCTCCAAGCAACGCCGTTGCGTGCATATCGTGTCCGCATGCGTGCATGCAGCCGTTCGTAGAGGCGAAAGGCTCACCTGACTCTTCGGCAACGGGCAGGGCATCCATGTCGCCACGGAGCATGATGACCGTACCGGCCTGCTCGTCCGTGCAGACGCCATTGCCTTGGGCCGCGGCGGCACCGGCACCGACAAGGCCCACAACGCAGGAACCATCAACGAGCGTGGCAAATGGGATGTCCATCTCAGTCAGGCGCGCTTGGATATACGCAGAGGTCTGTGGGAGGCTATTACCCAGCTCGGGCATCTGGTGGAGATCGTGTCGCCACGCAGCGAGCTCGTCTGCAAAAGCCTGAGCTTCTGCAACGAGACCGTCACCGATAGCGGTCTGCGCCGCTGCGGTGGCCTTGGGCGCTGATTGCGGTTGAAGATCGGACAAAGCTGGTGCCATAGATGCCCTCCAGTATCGTTTTTGCAGCAAGCACTTTGATAGCGTAAAGTGCAAGGTACTACTTTAAGGGCGAGGCATAAAAAATGCCGCCCCGGGAGGGCGGCGCAACAAGTTGTTTACAATTGCGGGCGCGGCTTTCGACGCAAAAAATCGAAGTGAGTCTCGCTCAAGATAATCGACAGGAAGATGAGCGCAAAGCCGGCGAGCAGGCGCGAGGTGAGCGCCTCCCCCATCAGCAGCACCGAGAACAGCACACCCGAAGGCGACTCCATCGAAAGGAGCAGCGAGCCCGTCGAGGCCGGGACATGCGCCAGGCCGACGTTTTGGATGAGCAGAGCCGCGCATGTGCAGCCCACCGAGAGAAACGCCATCGCACTGATAAAGCTCGGCGTCCACACGGACAGAGGCGCTTGGGTCTCGAATAGCAGCGACGTTGCCAGGCTCAGCACGCCGTTGCCCACAAACATCCAAAACGTGATGACGTTGATGTCCATTTTGCGACCGTACTTGGCAGTCACCGCCATCTGGATGGCGAAAAAGGCCGCACCCGCCAGCGTAATGACGTCACCAATGTTGAATTCAACGCTATCGAGTGCGACGAGGCCAATGCCCGCTAGGCACAGCAGCGCGGCACCCAAGTTGTAGCGCGTGAGCTTTTCGCCGCTCAGGAAATAGCTCGCGAACGGCACAAGGATGCAATACGTGCCCGTCAAAAAAGCATTCTTGCCCGCCGTAGTATGTGCCAGACCGACCGTCTGCAACGCATAGGCCGCCCACATGAGCACGCCCATACTCAGGCCAACGATCAGGTTGCGAGCGTTGAGGTGCGCGATGATGCGCTTGTGGAAGACGGCAAACATGACCAACGCTGCGGGCAGAAAACGTACATAGAGCAGCGCGAACACCGGAATGGTGCCGAGTGCGTCCTTCATAGTGGTAAAGGAGTAGCCCCAGATGACCGCCACC